>NZ_OBEJ01000005.1 GCF_900215575.1 Natronoarchaeum philippinense
GTCACCGAGACTCTCGGGGGTCCATCGGCTTCCGTTCCACTCGAAGACGGTGGCGTTCCCGCCGCTGACGGTCACGTCGTCGCGGCCGTCGCTGTCGAGCCCGTAGAACGTCACGTCGGCGTCCTCGATGCCGATCGGCTCCCACGTGACGCCGTCGGTCGTCTCGAACGCGCGCCCGTTCGTGTCGATCGCGTGGGCCGAGCGCGGGCCGAACGTCTCGATTGCTGGGAGGGCGGACCCGCTCCCGGGCGTCACGTAGTCCCACGTTCCCTCCTCGCCGTTGGCGAAGCTGTAGTAGATCTTGCCCGAGTCGCCGGCGACGTACACTTCGGCGTCGCCGGCGTCTCCGACCACGGCGACGTCGTTGAAGTTGTTCGTAACGTCCATCGGCGCCGAACGATCCTCTAGGCTGCCCGTCTCGACGTCGTACTCGCCGATCGCGCCGCTGGCGCCGACGAACCAGAGACGCCGGCCGTCGTCGGTCGCGGCCGCGCCGTAGAGGTTGTTCCCGTTGCCGGTGGGGCCGCCGTCGAGCAGCTTGCGCCAGCCCTCGTCTATCCGGCGGAGCACGACGCCGCCGCCGCCCACCGCGTGGGCGCCGCGTGCGGTGTACTGCACGTCGTGGAGGGTGCCGTCGACAGGGGTCTCCGCGACCGTCCACTCCTCGGCGGTCGCTGCTCCCGAGCCCACTGCAACGGTCGTCGCGGCGAGCGATGCGCCGACTGCTTTCAGTACCGAACGTCGCGTGTGCTCTGTCATGGCGCAGTCGAGGCTTCCCGTGCTTGCCATGTAAGGCCCGGCGACGCTTGACGCCGTTTATCACGCTTCAAAACCGTCGAAAACCCGGTCGAACGGCCGAATTTCTACGGCTCCAAAACCGCCGATTTCACGCCGGTTTTGAACGGGTTTCTCCGGGCGTCACAGCCCGCCCCGGTCGTGGTTCGCTCATACGCTCAGTGGTCGACAGTGCGGCCCGCATTCGATCCCGGCTTGAGCGCCCGAAACCGGCGAAACAGCGGCTTTCGGCGAGCACGAACGATCGTAAATCCGCTTAAATCGGGCTGATTCGCCCCCACGATCACGACGGTTCAATACCGTTCCGTCCCGACGTGTGATCGCAATGCTCCAAACCAAGCTCCTCACGCTGGTCGCGGTGACGGTACTGCTCGCGAGCGGCGTCGCGGGCGCGGCGCCCGCCGCCCCCTCCCCGAACGACGGACCGCCGGTCGACGTGCCCGACATCGGTCCGCCGTCGGACCTCCCCGACGTGGTTCCGGACTTCGTCGGTGACATCCACGACTCCGTCACCGAGCACGTCGAGAACGGCGTCGACAAGCTGGGCGAGCGGATCAGCGACCTGACGCCCGGCGAGAGCTAACGCGCGCTGTTTTCGGTTCACTTCCGTTCTTCCCCGTACGACTGCCGCCGAGCAGGCCTATCTGGGATGCTTGTCGGGATCGCCGTCGTGAGCTAGTTCGACGAGATGCGCGGCCTCCTCGGCGACGATGCGGTCGACGCCGAGGCGCGCGATGGACTCGACGCCCGGCAGACAGAACACCGGGACGGTCGTGACGATGCCGGCGGTCGCGCGCGTGGCGACGACTCGCGTGGCGACCTCGTCGTAGGCCAGCAGGCGAAGCAGTTCGCCGAACCCGTCGAGCTCCTTGTCGAACAGCGGCTCGGCCGCCTCGATCGCCACGTCGTCGGGCGTGATGCCGGTGGCGCCTACGGTGACGACGACGTGGACATCCGAGCGGTCGGCCAGTCGGTCGATCGCCGCTTGGACGTTGTCGTACTTTGCCTCGACCAGCTCGCGCGTGACGATCTCGGTCCCGACCGCCTCTAGCTCCTCGACGGCGGCGTCGCCCGGCGGGTCGTCCGAGAGCGACCGCTCCGAGGATATCGTCAGGACGGCCGCGCCGAGATCGTCCGGGTCGGGGGCGGCCGGCACGTCGGCATCGCGGGTCTCCGGACTGTCGGCGTCGCCGCGCTCGCCTTCTTCTGATTCGGGCGACTCGACGTCTTCATCGCCACTGCTCGATGCCGCGTCGTCGGCGTCGTTCGACGCCGATTCGTCATCGTCGTCGGACCGCAGATCCCGTCGGGTGTCGCGCTGCTGGAAGTCGACCATGGGCGGGCTTTCGGACGAGGGTTTGAAACGCTTTCCGGCGTCTCGGAAGTCGGCGTCACCGGCACAGCGAAACCGGCGATGCCCGCCCCCTCGCGTACCGTTTTGACTATGCTTGGTGATGACTCTCGCATGGACGCAGTCAAATTCACCGGCCACGGCGGCACCGATGTCATCGAGTACGGCGAGTTCCCCGACCCCGAAATCGGCGCCGACGACGTGCTCGTCGACGTGAAAGCCGGCGCGCTCAACCACCTCGACGTCTGGACGCGCAAGGGCCTCCCCGGCGTCGATCTGGAGATGCCCCATATCCCGGGCAGCGACGGCGCCGGCGTCGTCGAGGCGGTCGGCGAGCACGTCTCACGATTCGAACCGGGCGACCGCGTCGCACTGGCGTCGGGCCGGTACTGCGGCGAGTGCGAGTACTGCCGCCACGGCGAGGAATCTCAGTGCGTGAACTACCACATCATCGGCGAGCACGTCCGCGGCGTCCACTCCGAACTCGCGGCGATTCCCGAGGAGAACCTCGTCAGCGTTCCCGAGGGCGTCGACTGGGCGACGGCGGCGGCCGCGCCGCTGGTCTTCCAGACCGCGTGGCGCATGCTGATGACTCGCGCTGACATCGAGCCCGGCGAGACGGTGCTCGTACTGGGCGCCAGCGGCGGCGTCGGTCACGCCGCGGTCCAGATCGCCGACTACGCCGGCGCGACGGTGTACGCGACGGGTGGCTCCGACGAGAAGTGCGCGTACGCCGAGGAGATCGGCGCCGAAGCGGCGATCAACTACGAAAAAGACGACTTCGCCGCCGAAATCCGCGATCTCACCGGCAAGCGCGGGGTCGACGTCGTCGTCGACCACGTCGGCGCCGACACGTGGACCGACTCGCTTGCGAGCCTCGCCAAGGGTGGACGGCTGGTCACCTGCGGCGCGACGACCGGTCACGCGCCAGAGACGAACATCAACCGGATCTTCTGGAACCAGCTCAGCGTGCTCGGCTCGACGATGGCGACGCCGGGCGAGATCGACGACGCACTCGAACGGGTTTGGGACGGCACCTTCGAGGTCCGGATCCGCGAGGAGTTGGCGATGAGCGAGACGGTCCGCGCCCACGAACTGCTGGAGAACCGTGAGGGCTTTGGCAAGGTAGTCGTAAGACCCGATAGTGAGCTCTGAGACCGATGGCGCGGGCGACGCCGGATCGTCGAGCGACACCTACACCCACGACCCGGCGGCGTTCGAGGCCAACGGCGAGCGACGCTCCCCGGAACGTTCGAGCGGGCACGGCCCGCGAGAAGCGGACGAGCGGGTCGACGGCGAGTCGCCCGACGGCGTCGTCCACCCCGCCGACGCGGACCGCGAGTTCGACTGGCGAGGCTGGCTGCTCGTCGGCGTCATCTTCTTTGCCTTCGTCATCGCGCCGATCGTCACCTACCTGCGCCCGCCGCAGTTGCCCTACTTCCCGGCGCTGATCGCGTTCCCGCTGCTGCCGGCGCTCGCGCTCGGCATCGTTGCGGTCTGGGCGACGACGCGGCCGTAAAAATTGGTCACTGCGGTCACTGCAGCGCGGCCGGCGGTTCGACGAACGTCTCGTCGAGTCGGCGGCTCAGCGTCACCGCAGTCGCGACTTCGTCCTCGGGCGTCTCAGGTTGCTCGGCGTACTCCGAGAGGGCGCGGCGAAG
Organism: Natronoarchaeum philippinense; assembly: GCF_900215575.1. Lineage (NCBI taxonomy): Archaea > Methanobacteriati > Methanobacteriota > Halobacteria > Halobacteriales > Natronoarchaeaceae > Natronoarchaeum > Natronoarchaeum philippinense. Next base: position 3,808 of record NZ_OBEJ01000005.1, read on the forward strand.
CCGCCACGCCTCATAGCAGGTGAACGGGCGGTCGGTGCCGGTTGTCGACGTGTCGCCGTACACCGGCCGGTCCTCGAGCTTCTCGATCGCGTTCATCGCCCACCACGGTGGCGACTCGCCGTCCTCGCGGTGGGATTCGACCTGCTGCAGCATGACGTGGTGGACGACCCACTGCTCTTGGCGGCTCATCTCGATCGGGGTCGTATCACGCCGTCGTGCGGTTGTGCTCATGATCTCTCGCGGGGCCGTTCACCTGCCCCTACGTACTGCTTGGTGGTGGTCACGTATAAATCCTTGCCAGATGTTAACACGCCATGCACGAGCGCAAGCGACGCCACTCACGGGGGCAACGAGCGCTAAAAGTGGCGTCGTGGCGCTACTCGAAGTCCCGCCGCATCGCAATCTCGAACCACGGGCACAGGCGCAGTTGCCGGTACCACTCGGGATGCTCGTGGAGGCGCTCGTAGGGGACCCACATCAGCCCGGCGACCTCCTCCTCGTCGGGGTCGAGCGAGGTGTCGTCGAGCGTGACCTTGAGCACCGCACAGACTTCGTGTTCGATGCCGGCGTTTTCGTAGTAGCGGCGGTACTCGAATCGGTCGGTCACGCGCAGGTCGTCGTACTGATCGGGCGTGATGCCGAGCTCCTCTTCGAGACGCTGGCGGGTGGCTTCCTCTTGGCTCTGGCCCTCGACGGGGTGGGAGGCGACGGTGCCGTCCCAGTGGGTGTCCCAGAGGCGCTTGTTGGGGGCGCGCTGTGCCAGCAGAATGTTGCCGTCGCCGTCGAACACCAGCGACGTGAACGCGCGGTGGCGGATGCCGTCGCCCGTGTGGGCGTCCAGTCGGTTGACCAGCCCCTCGGGGTTGTCGTCGGCGTCGACCGCGATCACGTCCTGCTTGGCGTTCTCGTGTGTTTCGTCGGCGTTCTGCGTGCTCATTAGGGCTATAATCTCCGAGGTGGTTGAAACCCCCTTCGGTTCCGCGTAACCCGCCGTCGCCGTCACGCCGTCGGTTCGGGATCGTACCCCTCACCGACGAACAGCGAGAGGCGCCCGGGATCGACCGCGATGTCCAGCGACGGCGTCGAGACGATCTCGCCGTCGAGGCTGAACGCGATCAGTTCACCGCCGAGTGCGTCGATCTCTCGCGTCTCGCCGCGCTCTGTTCTCCCCCATGTCCGGTCGTTCGACGAGCAGCCCAAAAGGCGTCGGGCGTCGTCGATTTTTCCATCGAGCGCGTAAGACACACATGGGCACTGAATCACGGACCGATGCCGCGACGCGGGTCGTCGTCTCCTATCCGGCAGATCTCAGCGACTGGGGCCGTCGGCAGGTCGAGCGTTCGTCGTTCCGGGCGTTTCTCCGGCGCACCCGCGAGACTGCCACCGAGGGCGATCTCTGGGAGGAGTTCGTCGGCGTGGGCTGCTGTGGCGACTCGCTCGACGTTCCCCTGCGGGTCGAACACGTCGAGGGGGGTCCCGCGATCGACGCCGCCACCGAGTTCGACTTCGAAGTGCGCGAGGCGTGTGGCATTCAGGGCAGTTGGCGCGTTCAGAGCGCCGGCGGCCCCTCGGCGGCGAAAAAGTAGGCGGGTGATCGTTCGTCGACGTCGTCCTGTTCAATCAGGCAGGTAGCGCACGTTCAGGACGCCGTCGTCTTCCTCCCGCCGGACCTCGACGCGGACGGCCCCGAGTCTGGCGGCGCGCTCGATTGTCCCCTCGTCGTCGAGCACGTCGGCGGCGGCGTCCTCGGTCGTCTCGGGCGGCACCGACAGCACGTGTACCTCGCCCTCGCCGGCGCGCTCGACGCGCTCTACGTCGCCGACCTCCTGTTCGGCGGCGATCTCCATCGCTTGGGTCGTCGGCGACAGGTCCGTATCGACCAGTTCGATCTCCCGCCGTTCCGCGACCTCGACGACCTCCCACGCGACCTCCATCGGGGGCTGAGGTCGGATCGTCGCCTCCAGAACGTCCTGCTCGGCCACGTCCGGGTTCGATGCCATCGTGTGAACTTGGCCGTCGCTCACGTCTCGAAACACCGCCGAGCCCTCGTCGGCGTGGGTGACGAGGAAGGTTCCGGTCTTCTCGCTCATACCCACTCGTAGGGCGCGGCGCACACTTCGGGCTTTCGAGCCCCGCCTACCGACTGAACCGCTGGACGAGTGCGATCACCAGCGCGCCCAGAATGGGTGCGAGCACGCTCGACAGCGCCGGTAGCCCGTAGAGCACGTCGATCACTGGTGCGAGCGCGCCCGTCGGCTCGGTCTGGAACTCGGTCGGCGCAGAGATGACCAGCGCGAGGTAGATCGACAGCACGTACAGGTATCCAGCCACCCCGAGCGCGGCGTCGCTCCGCCCGGTCGCCGTCCCCCGGCGGTGGTTTCGCGCGGCGTAGACCACCGGTGCGAACAGCGGCACGAGCAGGCCGAGCACGATCACGGGTAACACCCCGCGGCTGATCTTGTTGAGCGCGGAGTGGCCGATCGTCTGCGCGATCCAGACCGGTAGCGCCAGAATCACCGTTATCACCAGCAGCAGGCCGATCAAGGCGCTGACCCACACGTACGACCGGAGCAGCCGCGAATCGCTTTCGCGGCGCGCCCGGCCCAGCGCCCGACGCAGGGCGCTGTAGGATGTCGGTCGGCTGTCCTCGCTCGCGGCGTCGCTGTCGGTGCCGTGGGTGGCGCCGCCGTCGGTCATTCTGCGTCACTTAGGGCGGACCGGGGTTAAACGCCGCGGTGTCCGGCGTTCGACGCCATCAGCGACAGGCAACCCCGCGGTTCAGCAGTCACCCGCCGCCCCGCGGGTTTTTGCCCCGGCGCGCTCAGGTGTCGGGTATGTACGTTGATCTGGGCAACGCGCTGTCGTCAGTAGCATCACCGGGCGTTTCGCGGGAATCGCTGGATCGTCTCGACGAGGACGTAGCAGTAGCCCACGAACGCATCGAACGGGGCCGCGCGAACGCCGAACACGGCTACGCCGCGTTGAACCTGCCCGGGACGGCCGATCCCGACGCGATCAAAGCGACCGTCGAACCGGTGGCGGACGCCGAGGCGCTGGTGATCGTCGGTATCGGCGGATCGGCGCTGGGCGCGGCAACGCTCGCCGACGCACTTGACAGCGAGGTCGACACGTACGTTCTGGATAACGTCGACCCCGAGCACACGACCGCCCTGCTCGACGACCTGCCGCTGTCCGAGACCGCGATCAACGTCGTCTCGCGGTCTGGGACGACCGCCGAGACGCTGGCGAACTTCCTCGTGGTTCGGGAGGCGTTCGAGACCGCGGGCGTCGACTGGACCGAGCGCACGGTTGTGACAACTGGTGAGGCGGGACCGCTGCGGGACTTGGCGCAAAAGCACGACCTGCCCGTGCTGAAGGTACCTGACGGTGTCCCCGGGCGATTTTCGGTCTTGTCGACGGTGGGTCTCGCTGCGGCGGCGATCCGCGGCGACGACCTCGACGCCCTGCTGCAAGGCGGCCGGGACGTGGCCGAGAGCCTCTCCGGATCGCTGTTCGAGGCGCCGGCCTACGCCTACGGTGCGACGACGTACGCGCTCGATACTCGGGGTGCCTCGGTCAACGCGATGATGCCCTACGCCGAGGGATTAGAGACCTACGCGGAGTGGTACGCCCAGTTGTGGGCCGAGAGCTTGGGCAAGGACGGACTGGGCCAGACGCCGGTGCGCGCGCTGGGGGCGACCGACCAGCACTCTCAACTGCAACTCTACCGAGCGGGACCGCGCAACACGATGGCGACGTTCGTCCGCCCGCGCGAGCGCATTGATCGGGCAATTCCGGCGACCGACGTTGACGGGCTGTCGTATCTCGGCGACGCCACACTCGGGGAGCTACTGGACGCCGAATTCGAGGCGACGGAGGCCAGCCTCGCGGCGGCGGGGCGTCCCAACGTCCGGATCGAAATCGAGCGCGTCGACGAGCGCGGGCTGGGCCAACTGCTGTACGGACTCGAAGCGGCCTGCGTGCTGGCGGGTGAACTCCACGGCGTCGACACGTTCGTCCAGCCCGCCGTCGAGTGGGGTAAAAACGCCGCTCGCGGACTGTTGGGCGCCGAGGGTAAGTTCGAGGAAGCCCGCGCAGTCGAGGAGAAGACGCGCTTGCGCGTGGAGTGATACGTCGGCGCCAGTGTCAGCCGGCAATCGGCGTCGGCGACAGCCGGTCGGCATCTGTACGCCCTCAGCACCTCGCCGAACCAGAACGCTGGTTCTTTGGTGGCGACCGCTCTCCATTTCGGTATGAGCCAACGGTACGCTCCCGGCGTCGGCGTCGTGCTGGCCGGGGTCGCACTCGCCGCCTCCCTCCAGCCGTGGCCCGATGCTGGCACGCTGCTGTCGGCCGTCCCCATCGCCGGCGGTGCCGCGAGTCTGACGCCGATCGCGGGAGTGCTGTCGGCCGTCGCGCTCGCCGCCTTTCTCGCCAGTCGGCACGGCGCCCTCGACCGTGCTCGCGGAAACGTCGCCGCGGGCGTCCCGAGCGTCGGCGTCGCGCTGTACGCTGCCGTCGTCGCCGTCGGTGCGCTCGACGCCGGCGACGCGGTTGGTCTGTGGGTCCTCCTCGCCATGGCTGCCGGCGCTGGTGCGGGCCTCGCGGCGCTCGTCGACGGCCTCGAACTCCCCGTCAGCGGCGTCCTCGATCGCCTCCAGTTGACGGTTTCCGGTGCGATTCTGGGGGTCCTTGGACTGCTCGCGCTCTCGCTGTGGAACACGCTGCTCGTGTCGCTTTTTACTGCCGTCGCGGGGTCGCCCGGACCGACGGCGCGTATCCTGATCAGTACGTCTGCGACCGGTCTCGGCGGGGTGACGATCGTCCTCGGCTATCTCAACAGCACCGACCGCGGGCTCGATTTTATCGATGCCGGATGGCTCGACACCCGAGATGTCGTCTACGGCGTCGGGGGGTTCGTTGTCCTGTTGCTCGTGTTGCTGGTCAGTTCCGAACTGATCGAACTGTTCGGGCTCTCCTCGGCCGAACACAGCATCGTCCAGACGGCCCGGGCCAACGACCCTCGGGTTCTCCTGTGGCTGCTCGTCCCCTCGGTGTTGCTGGTCGGTCCCGGCGAGGAACTACTGTACCGGAACGTGATCCAGAAGTCGCTGTACGATTCCTTCTCCCGTACTGGCGCGGTGCTTGTTACGAGCGTCCTGTTCGCGCTTGTGCATTTTCCCGCCTACGCGACCAGCGGCGTCCTCGATGCGATCGGTAGCCTGCTGTTGATCCTCCCGCTGTCGATCGTACTCGGGGTTGTCTTTGCACGCACCGAGAACGTGGTCGTCCCGGCGCTGATCCACGGCGCGTTCAACGCGTTCCAGTACGCCGCCTTGTACGTGGCGCTCACCAGCGGCATCGAACTGGTCTGACTCCCCGCAACTATCCTGAAACGGCCCCGAGCAAAACCCCCACATACGCTTATGCGTCGTACCGTCGACACTCTCACGCGAACCATGCAACAGCCCGGAGTCACGCCCGCTGGCGCCCTCACGGAACTGGAGTCGCCCCGCGCCAAACTGGTGTATCTCTACCTCTCGATGTCGGGGTGGAGTACGGTCTCGGACATCCAGCACGCCCTCGGGTTACAGAAGATCGCTCTCCTCAGCATCCTCGACACGCTCGATCGCAACGAGTTCGTCGAGCGAAGCGGCGACGCCGTCCGCTGCCGACCGACCTAACCGCCGGCGTCGCGTGCTCTCTCGACACGGCGCACGCTATCACGCGTCCCGACTACTTCTTATTTCGCCGTCACGAACGGGAGGTCATGAGAGAGCGGCAGCGGTTCCACGGCGACGCGTCGGTACTGCACCGCAACGCCGTCAGGACGCCGCTGCCCGACGCCGATGCCGAGCGGCTGTTCCACCGGAACATGCTGTCGGTCGCGGAGGGCCGCGAGCGCAAGGCCGAACTGCTGGTCGATCCGGACGTGTCGCTGCTCGACGCCTACGAACGGGAGCTAGAGCGCGTCGCGGAGAGCTTCGAGCGTCGCCTCCGCCAGTTCGCCGGCGAGGGCTACGAGGAAATCGCGCTGGCAACACAGCGCGGCGAGCGCGACGATCGGATCGGCCGGCTCACCTCCTATTACTTCGAGGGGCTCTGGCGCATCCAGCAGCGCACGACGATCTCGGAGATGTTGTTTTTCCCGATCATTCTTCGGTACCCCGACAGCTTCACGATGAACGTCCGCTTTGCCAGTGGCTACGCGACCACTGAGTCGGTGCTCTACGAGTCGCCCGCCCACTCGACCGAACAACTCGACGACGAGCACGCCGAGACGTACTACGAGGAAAGCGCCTACTCACAGCGTAAAGCGGCTGCATACCTCCGGGAGACCGCCCAGATCATCCGCGATGAGTTCCCCGACCCCGACGAGTCCGATGTCGAAGACCGATACGGCGGCATCGTTTCGGCCGGCGGACGCCGCGGATCGACGTTCTCGGCGATGCTCAAACGCGTCGAACCCGATCCCGGTCGCTTCTCGTCGCCCGCCGACGAGACGATGCTCGTGTCGGCCGGCCCGGAGGCCCGGCGGACTGCGGACGAACTGCTCGACGACGACGCCGTGTTCCTCTGAGCGCGAGAACGAAACGGCGACTACTCCTCTGTCGAGGTCTGCTCGTCTTCGGTCGAGGTCTTGTCGAGGTCTTTCTCGCCTTCGTAAATCTCGTAGCCGTCCTGTGCGACCTTCTCGGCGAGCACGGCACATTTGACCCGCATCGGGCTGATGTCGACGCCGAGCATCTCGGTCACGTCGTCCCGGTCCATCTCCATCAGCGTCTCGACGGATTTCCCCTGCAGTTCCGACGAGAGCATGCTCGCGCTGGCTTGGCTGATCGCACAGCCGTCGCCCTGAAACGCGACGCGCTCGATCTCGCCGGCGTCCTCGTCGATCTCGACGTCCATCCGAATCTCGTCGCCACACATCGGGTTCTCGCCGACGTGCGTGTAGGTGGGATCCTCGAGTTCCCCGTAGTTACGAGGGTTCTTGTAGTGGTCGAGAATCTGCTGTCGATACATATCCGAGCCCATTCCCATAGTGGTTCGAGGTAGGCGCGTTCGGCGGAAAAGCGTTCCGACGCCGGCGTTTGGACGCTACACGAGCATTCGAATCCAACCGTGGCCGTGGTGGTAGCTCCGGTCGTCACTCACTCCTGTGCGATGTCCTCGGCGGGTTGGGGACTCTGCTCGTCGCTCGTGCGCTCGTAAGCCGACCGATAGCGAGCGAGTTTTCGGTAAAGCAGGTAGCCAAAGAAGCCGTCGTACACGAGGATGAGGACGAGCAGCCCCGTGAACGGCAAGCCGAGCGCGCTGACGAGCGTGTTGTAGGTCGCGTGGATCAGCGCCGCCGTCAGGATTCCTTTGACGACGATCGGCCCGGCGTCGTCGGGGTTGAACTTCGCCAGCCCGAGGTAGTAGCCCGCGAATCCGGAGTAGATGACGTGGCCCGGACCGACGAACGCGCGCTGGGTGGCGGTTTCGGCAGCCATCTCCAACTGCTGGCCGACGCCGGCGGCGCTCGCTGCGGTCAGGAACTCGCGGGTGATATACAGCGTGTTCTCGATCGTCGCGAAGCCGAGGCCGGCGACGGCGCCGTACACCGCGCCGTCGGTGACGGTTTGGAACGCGTCGCCCCGGTAGGCGTACAGCCGGACCGCCAGCAGTTTGACGATCTCCTCGATCGGCCCGACGACGAGGAAAAAGTACAGCACGATGCCGACGACGGGCACCATCGCAAACGGCACCCGGAGGACCGTGTTGACGACCGCGGCGAAACTGGCGAACAGCACGGCCAGCAGGAACGTCACCGCGAGGGGCCCCAGTGGCTCTTTGACCGTCGGATCGGCCTGCCATAGAAAGGCCGCGAGCGCGAGTGCGGGTACCGCCGACAGCAACGTCAGCAGGCCCAGCGACGGCGTCCGGAAGATGACGTATCCGCTGGCGGCGAGTTGGGTCACGAGCAACAGGAGTGCGAGCCCGATGACGAGGTAGATCGAAACGAGGCGCACCCCGTGATAGATCGCGACGGCGGTGCGATCGAGCAGGCTCCGGGACTCCCATGTGGCGATGTCGTAGAGGTCCTGTTCTCCGTCGGCGCGTTCTTGCAACGGATCTCGTCGGTCTCCCATCAGTACGCGCTCTTTGTGATGGACTACCGTGGTTCTTGTGCCTCCATTCTGCTTCGCCGGTCGCCATCGACCGTTCGGGGAACGTGGCCGATCTCGCTTGCTCACGAAAGATCATTAGTGTTGGCTGTGAACTGGAACCTATGCCCGGAGGAAGCGACCAGACGCTCCGACCGTTCCTGTGGCGTGCCAGTAAACTGTATCCCGACCGCGAGATCGTCTCGCGGACGCACGAGGGCGTCGAACGGTACACGTACGACGAGTACGCCGACCGAGTCGCCGCGCTCGCGTCGGCGCTCGACGACGCCGGCATCGAGGAGGGCGATCGGGTAGGGACCGTCTGCTGGAACCACCACCGTCACTTCGAGGCGTACTTCGCCATCCCCAGCGTCGGCGCCCAGCTGCACACGATCAACCCGCTGTTGCCCGAGCATCACCTCCAGTACATCGTCGAGAACGCGCAGGATCGCGTCCTCCTCGTCGACCCCTCGCTACTGGAGGCGATCGAGGCCGCCTACGACCCCGAGGCGTTCGAGAGCGTCGAGCAGTTCGTCGTGATGGGATCCTCGGTACCGGACACCTCGCTCGAACCGGTCGTCGCCTACGAGGAGTTCGTCGACGGCGACGCCGAATTCGACGAGTACGATTGGCCCGACGTTCCCGAGTCCCAGCCGGCAGGACTGTGTTACACCTCCGGGACCACGGGCGATCCCAAGGGCGTCGAGTACACCCAGCAGATGCTGTGGTCCCACACGATGGCGACGCTGCCACAGGCGGGCCTAGACATCGGCGCCGACGATGTCGTGATGCCGGTGGTCCCGATGTTCCACGTCAACGCGTGGGGGATGCCGTTTTCCTCGACCGCCGCGGGCGCCAAGCACGTCTATCCCGGTCCCTCCCCCGATCCAGCCGATCTCGCACAGCTGATCGAGGAAGAAGGGGTGACCCTTACCGCGGGCGTCCCGACGGTTTGGCTCGGCTTGCTGGAGTATCTCGAAGAGAACGAGGTCGATCTCAGTAGCTTAGAGCAGATCGTCATCGGCGGTAGCGCGGCGCCCGAGTCCGTGATCCGGCGGTTCGACGAGGAGTACGACGTGGACGTGGTCCACGCGTGGGGCATGACCGAGACGGCGCCGATCGGGACGGTCGCCCACCTCAAACCGAAGATGGACGCGTGGGACGCCGAAGACAAGTACGCAAAGCGCGCCAAGCAGGGGCTGCTCGTCCCCGGACTGGAGTTCAAGGTCGTCGACGACGACGGCGAAGAGGTGCCGTGGAACGGCGAGGACTTCGGCGAGTTGTTGATCAAGGGGCCGTGGGTCACCACGGAATACTTCAAACGCCCCGAGGCCACCGAAGCCGAGTTCGACGACGAGGAGTATCTCAGAACTGGCGACGTGGTCACCGTCGACGAGGACGGCTACGTCCACATCGTCGACCGCGCCAAGGACGTCATCAAGAGCGGCGGGGAGTGGATCTCCTCGCTCGAACTCGAAAACGCGCTGATGGGCAACGAACACGTCGCCGAGGCGACCGTGATCGGCGTCCCACACGAGCGCTGGCAGGAGCGGCCGGTCGCGTTCGTCGTCCCCGCCGAAGACGCGGACGAGGACGACCTCGCGGACGGCCTCGCGTCGATGATCGAGGATGAGTACCCGCGCTGGTGGGCGCCCGACGAGTTCGTGTTCATCGACGCCGTGCCAAAGACTGCGACCGGCAAGTTCGACAAGAAGACGCTCCGAGAGGAGTACGCTGACGAATCGCTGGTCGAAGGACAGGCGCCCGACGACGCCGCACCCGAGCAGGACTGAGCAGTCTCCACAGCGGCGTCCCGCGGTGGCCGTGTCAGAATCGTTCGCGGCCGTCGTCACAGGGCCGTTCGCGGTGGCCGTCTCAGAGCCGTTCGAGTAGCTTCGCGCTCGCGGACGTTCCGTCCCGGTTAAACGAGAGCACTTTCGCCCGAAGCATATCGGCCGGTTCGACGTCGTCGGGTACGTCCGTGACGAACACGACGAAGCCCTCGACTTTCACGAGCGCGTCGGTGCGCCCGCTGTGGTGTTCGGTCAACTCCTCGACGCCGACCTCGATCACCTCGCCTTTGTCGACCGGTGGCTCTCGCTCTTGTGCGGCCTCGTGTGCGCGCTTTGAGGCCGCTGCGGTCGATCTGAGCGACCGGACGCGCCAAGCCAGCGCGGCGACGAGCAGCGCCACGACGACGAGTCCGGCGCCGAGCAGGTAGTTCATCTCCACTGGGAGGTTCATGCCAACTGGGTGCAGTTCGGGCACCAAAAATCCGATTGCTTTGGCGTCGGCACCGGCCGATTCGATGCACCGGTTCCGGTACTGGTGCCACTTTTGACCGCTTTTCGTGTGTCTTGGTAGCTATTGACGCAATCGTTAAGCACTCAGCACGCCTCTGTACAGTCGCGCAGCGGCGCGCGGTGACGAACCGATGGAAAAGAACGTCGGCGGATTCGACAGGACGTGGCGGCTGGTCGTCGGCCCGGTATTAGTACTGGCTGCGGTCGCCGCCTTCGGTGGCCTCGTCTCTCTGAGCACACCCGTCGCCGTGATCGCACTGGTCGCGGGCGTCGTATTCCTCGCCACGGGGGTCTTACAGACGTGCTTCCTCAACCGGCTGCTCGGACTCGACACGTACCACGACGCGGGCGAGGAATCGGACGCCTCCGGCGGGATGTCCGAAGAGAGACCGCAGTAACCGTCTTTTGTGACACCTTTCGCGGTCGAAGGCGTCTTGCCGAGATACTTCTACGAGAAGAGCCCCTAGCGTCACCGAAGCGACTGCGTCGCTTCGAGCCCTGCCTCGGCTTCGTCTCGGCAGGACGTCCCTCCGCGAGAGAACTCTACGAGAAGAGTTCTCTCGCGTCGTCGATGGCGTCGACAAGCACGTCGATCTCCTCGCGGGTGTTGTAGACGTAGAAGGATGCCCGCGCGGAGGCGGCGACGCCGAGCTTGTCGTGGAGCGGCTGGGTGCAGTGATCGCCCGCCCGGATCGCCACCGCCGAGTCGTTCATGATCGAGGCCAGATCGTGGGCGTGGACGCTGTCGAGATTAAAGGAGACGAGCCCACCCCGGTCCGGCCCCGGCTCGGGACCGTAGATCTCGATGTCGTCGAACTCCGAGAGCCGGTCGTAGGCGTACTCGGCCAGCTGTTCCTCGTGCGTTCGGATGTTGTCCATACCCAACTCGTCGAGGTAGTCCGCGGCTTCCGCCATCGCAATCCCCTCGGCGATCAGGGGCGTGCCGGCCTCGTACTTCCAGGGCAGTTCGTTCCACGTCGCGTCCTCGTAGGTGACCTTCGTGATCATGTCGCCGCCGTAGAGGAACGGCTCCATGTCTTCGAGGATCTCTTTCTTGCCGTAGAGGCCACCGATGCCGGTGGGACCGGCCATCTTGTGGCCCGAGAAGGCATAGAAGTCGGCGTCGATCGCCTCGACGTCGACCGGGCGCGTCGGGACGGCTTGGGCGCCGTCGACGAAGATGTAGGCGCCGGCGTCGTGGGCCAGTTCCGCGAGGTCGGCGACCGGGTTGACGGTGCCGAGCGTGTTCGAGACGTGGACCGCGCTGACCATCTCGGTGTCCTCGTCGATCAGTTCGGCGGCGTGGTCCATGTCCAGTCGGCCGTCGTCGTCGACGCGGATGTACTCCACGTCGGCGCCGGTGCGCTTGGCGATCTGCTGCCACGTGACCAGCGAGGCGTGGTGTTCCATCTCCGTGAGCACGACCCGGTCGCCGGAGCCGAGTTCGTTCAGGCCCCACGCGTAGGCGACGAGGTTGATGCTCTCGGTCGTGTTTTTCGTGAAGACCATCTCCTCGCGCCCGCCCGAGGCGCCGATGAACTCGGCCATGCGGTCGTGGGCTTCCTCGTAGGCGATCGAGGCCTCCTGACTGAGGTGGTGGATGCCGCGGTGGACGTTGGCGTTGTACCCGCGGTAGTAGTCGCCGAACACGTCGATGACCTGCTCGGGTGTCTGGGTCGTCGCCGCGTTGTCCAGATAGACGACCTGCACGTCGTCGCCGACGCGTCGCTGGAGGATCGGGAAGTCCTCGCGGATGCGCTCGACATCGAGCGCCCCGGACTGTGTCGTTTCCATTGCTAGAACGGTGGGGCCGAAGGCAAAACACTTCTTCGGTCCGGCAGCGATGCCGCCCCGCAACCAGCGCGTCGGCGTCAGTCAGCGCGCTCGTCGCCGCCGTTCCGGCGCCGCAGTTCGGCCAGCACCGACGGCCGCGTCCGTCGGAGCATCAGTTCGGAGTAGCGCGCACAGACCCACGCGATCGCGTTGAACAGGTGCAACACGACCAGCGCGACCGGCACGCCGACCGCCGAGACCACAAGCGCGCCCCACACAGAGCCCGCCAGCGTCGAGATCACCTCGCCGGCCCGAAGCGTCGCCTCGAACGGCATCGTGAGACCGACCGTCCAGCCGTCGTGCTGATAGAGTAAGTCCGGTATCTCGATGTGGACCGGGCGGCCGAAGTGGATCCCGACCTGCTCGTTCTGGTAGTGCAGCGGCGCCAGCAGCAGCGTCAGCGAGAACGAGACGCCGGTGACCAACGCGACGAACGCGCCGATGCCGAGCACGAACTTGCTGAACAGAAAGACGAGTCCTTTCCACGTGCCCGCCGACAGCACCAGCCCCGACAGCCAGTCGACCGGCCCTTCCGCGGGTTCCAGATCGTCGGCCGGAACGTCGGCGTCCAGCAGCGCTTCGGCGAGCGTTCGCTCGACTGCCGCGAGCTGGGTCGAGAGGTACACGACCCCCAACAGGATCGGGATGCCGACCAACAGGATAGCGAGGCTGGCGCCGACCGAGAGCCCGACGACCAGAAACACGAAGTACGCCAGCCCGAGCGGAAACGCGAACGCGAGATACGCTAGATTCGTGTACGTCTGTGCTCGTAGCGGGACGCCGAAGAACCATCGAGCTACCCGTCGGCTTCCGTCGACGACGCCGCCTGCGGTCCGGGTCTGTTCGCTCATCGTCGCTTCCTCCTCGGCCCCGACGTGACGCCACCGCGGGGAACCGTTTCGTGCGTTCGTTTGGGATATTGCATGATAAGTGTTGGTGTGCTAATCTGTTTGGTACTCGTGGGATGCAGCGTCATCCGTCCGCTCCCCCCAGCGAGTGTGCGATCGACGCCAGCCCGAGCAGGTTGCAGGCGGTGATCACAAGCACGATCACGCCGTCGCTGGCCGTCGTCAGCAGGTCGACGCCGTAGGACAGGGCGAACGGAATCGGCGTCACGAACGCGACGCCGATGGCCAGAAACAGCATCGGTCGGCTGCCGTTACGGGCGTACCCGCGGTAGGCTTGCGCCGCGACGAACGCGCCGAGCGCGGCCGCGACCAGTCCCATCACGAAGACACTCCCAGCCCCGTCGAACGCGATGGCGCCGACTGCAGTCCGTAGCTGGGTCATGGCTCTGGCTCCTCTCGCTGCGGTTCGTTCGCCGCTTGCTGGCGTCGTGGTCCTCTCATGGGTCCCCGTAGATCGCGTACAGTATCGCCGTCAGCCCGAGCAGTTCGCCGATCAGCGCGACGCCTCTGACGATCTCCGTAGGCGCCGTCGTCAACGTCGGCAACAGCACCCGCGCGGCCGTCGGGGCGGCGCTGAGCAGCGCGACGCCGACGGCCAGCCACAGCAACGCCGGCGCTCTGGCGGCTCGATACCCGCTCGCAGCCCGGTAGACGATCCAGCACGCCAGTGCGAACGCGATCGCCTGCCCAACCAGCGCGGCCACCGCCACCGGCACCGACCCGCCCGTCGCCGACTGGAGGATGAGCCCCGACATCGAGATCAGAGCTCCTCGTACAACCGGGTGAATCGGTCGGCGGCGTCCTCCTCGGTTCGCTGGACGCTAACGTCGAACTCGCCGTCGTCGAGCTCGACGGCGACGCGTTCGAGCCGGGCTCGGTATATTTTGTAGTGGTTACCGTCCGGATCGAGTTCCTGCTCGGCTTCGACCAGATCGTGCTCGTCGAGCCGGTCGATCCGGCGGTAGACCGTCGGCGGCGAGGCGTCACAGCGCTCGGTGAGCACGTCTGCGGACATGGGTTCTTTGCTCGTCTCGATGAGGATCGCTCGCGCGTACTCGTCGTCGAGCAGCCCGAGCAGTTCCGCGTCCTCATCGTCGGTCATACTACGGTTTGTTTCATTGATTGATATAAAAGCACCAGTAGTTTCCGAGTCGGAAAGTGCCGCCGGGGTATTAACGTGGCTCCGGCATAAGCCGAAGACGAAATGACCGCAATCGAGACTGACGGACTCACCAAGCGATTCGGTGATGTCGTCGCCGTCGACGACGTGAACTTACGCGTCGAAGAGGGCGAAGTGTTTGGCTTTCTCGGCCCCAACGGCGCCGGCAAGTCGACGACGATCAACATGCTGCTCGACTTCGCCCGCCCGACGGCCGGCTCCGCGACGGTGCTTGGCTACGATTCCCAAGACGAAGCCGAACAGATCCACCGCCGCATCGGCGTCCTTCCGGAGGGGTTCGACCTCTACGAGCGCCTCTCGGGACGCAAGCACATCTCCTTCGCCATGAAGACCAAAGGCATCGACGGCAACCCCGACGACATCTTGCGTCGCGTCGGCCTGAGCGATGAGGACGCTCGGCGTCCCGCCGGCGGCTACTCCAAAGGGATGCGCCAGCGCCTCGCCTTCGGGATGGCGCTCGTCGGCGATCCCGACCTCCTGCTCATGGACGAGCCCTCCAGCGGCCTCGACCCGACCGGCATCAACGAACTCCAAGAGCTCGTCCGCGAGGAGACCGAGCGCGGCACGACGGTGTTTTTCTCCAGCCACATCCTCGAACACGTCGAGGCGATCTGCGACCGTGTCGGGATCATGAACCAGGGCGAACTCGTCGCCGTCGGCACGCTCGAAGAGCTCTACGAGCAGATCGGCGGCGACGCGACGCTCGAACTCGATCTCGATGGGGTTCCCCAGCGGGCGCTCGAGGACCTGCCGTCGATCGACGGCGTGACCGGCGCCGAACGCACTGACGAGACTGTCGTCGTCCGCTGTGACGACCCGACGGCGAAAGCCAGAGCGATCAACCGCGTCGAAGCCGCCGGCGCGACCGTCCTCGACATCCGCGTCGAGGATCAGTCGATCGACGAACTGTTCGAGCAACTCACCGGTGCTGGGGAAGCACACGAAGCCGTCGAACAGCCCGCCGAGGAGGTCGTCGCATGAACCTCGCTGTCGTCGCCCAAAAGGACTTCGAGGACGCCGCCCGCTCGAAGATGCTCTGGTCGCTGACGGGACTGCTCGTCGTGCTCATCGGCATCTTCTACGTCGGCGCGTGGTACTTCGCCGACGATCCCGGCGCGGCCCAGCTCGTACAGGGACTTGCCCTGCCGATGCAGGTGATCGTCCCGCTCGTGGCGCTGATCGCCGGCTACATGTCGATCGTCGGCGAGCGCCGGTCGGGGAGCATCAAGGTCCTGCTCGGGCTGCCGCCGACTCGGAGCGACGTGGTGTTCGGGAAGCTCGTCGGCCGCAGCAGCGTCGTTGCGACGGCGATTTTGACGGGGTTTGTCGTCGCCGCGGTCCTGAGCGGCCTGCTGATCGGCGGCGTCCCGCTGGCCGACCTCGCCGGCCTGCTCGTGGGCTCCGTACTGCTCGGACTCGCGTTCGTCGGCATCGCCGTCGGCGTCTCCGCGGCGGTGTCCTCCCGCGGTCGAGCGATGTCGGCAGTCGTCAGCACGTACCTCCTGTTCCTCGGGTTCTGGGACGTGCTGATCGGTGGCGTCTACCGGATTGCCACCGGCGCCTTCCCGCCGTCTCCGATCGTCCCCCAGCAGCCGGTCGAGCCGTGGGCGCTCCTCCTCCAGCGGCTCAACCCGATGGAGGCCTACGGCGTCGTCGCCACCGCGCTGATCGACAGCCGCGTGTTCCCGCTGACGCTGCAGTTCCCGATCGGTATCAACCCGACGCCGAATCCGGAGGTTTCGACGGCCGATCTCGTCGTCGGCGACCTGCCGTTTTACCTTTCGGACTGGTTCGCGGCGGTCGTCCTGCTCGCGTGGTTCGCTGTTCCCGTCGTGCTGGGCTACCTGCGATTCCGCGGCGTCGACCTCGGGTAGCCGCGGCGACCGCGGTCCCGGACCGTTAAGGGCGCTCGGCTCCTGTCTCGGGTATGGTAACGAAGCGGTCGATCGGCGCGAGCCTGCTGTTGCTCGGGCTGGCCTTCGTCGGAATCTTCCACACGATCGCCGCCTTGGCGTTCGACAGCGGGCTGTTCTACATCGGCGTCGTGATCGCGGCGCTGTCGCTGCTGGGGATCGTTCTAGTCAACATTCCGCCCGACGAGTCGTCCGGTGATGCGGACGAGTCCGGCGGTGACGACGCCGACGAGGTGGCCGCAAACGGTCGCGGCTCCGACCGCGAGTAAGAGCGTCTCAGGCGATCCGAAGCATTTGGGCGTGGAGCGTCGATCCCACTTCGAGGACGTTGCCCTCCTCGACGAACCCGTGTTCGATAGCGAGTTCGACCGACTCGGTACCGACGATGTTTGCGACGTTGGCTCGGGCGAGGCTCTCGACGACGGCCTCCTCGTCGACGCGCTCGCCGCCGTAGAACTCCTCGGTGACGGTCAAGGACATCTCGCCGCTCTCGTAGGTTTCGCCGAGCGCGTCCCGGTCACAGACCGCGACCAGCAGCCCCTCGTCGGTCTCGCGCTCGTTGAGAATCACTCTACCAGCTCCTGTTCGGCCTGCTCGCGCAGTTCTTCGGCCTCCTCGACGATCTCTTCGGCCTCCTCGTACTTGCCGAGTTCTTCGAGCGCGCGGGCTTTCTCTTCGAGGATGGTCGCGTTGCGCATCCCCAGCCGGATGGCGTTGTCGAGGCAGTTCAGCGCGTCCTCTGCGAGGCCCCGCTCCAGCAGGAAGAAGCCGCGATTGTACCAGCCCTGCGCGAACCGGTTGTCGATCTCGACGGCGCGCTCGGAGTGCTCTAGGGCCTGCTCGGTGCGGCCCGATTCCCAGAGTGCGTACGCGAGGTTGGTCTCGGCGGTCGCGGCGTGCTCGCTGTCCTCGTCGATCGACAGCGCCTCGCGGTGGGCGCCGATGGCGGCGTCCCACTCTTCGAGTTCGGAGTGAGCGACGCCCTTGTTCACCCACGCCTCTTGTTCGATGTGGGCGTCGTCGGCAAAGCGTGCGGTCCGCTCGAACGTCTCGGTCGCCTGTTCGTAGCGGTTGATGCTCATGTAGTTGAGCCCCACGTCGATCAGCGCGGCGGCGTCGATGGCGTCGTCGGCGATCGACGCTTCGTCGAGCATGTCCGTGACGGCTCGCGAGTCGACGGGGTCGACCTGATCGGGATCGACCTGCAACTCGGGCGGGTCGAGATCGAACTCGTCGTGGGCGTCGCTGAATCCCTGCCCTTCGGAGAACTGGTGTTCTTCGGGGCGCTCATCGTCCGAATCAGTCATGGCCCGCCGTACGTTTGCGCGAGTGTTAAGGCCTGCGTTGGCGGCCGCGTCGCCTCGGCATCGTCGGCGTCGAGGCGCGTCGCCGACGGCGCTATTACCGGCGGATGATGAACAGGCGACGCGGCGTCCGCACCCGAAACGGTCGCGTCGCGCTCGTTGCGGATCGGCGCTTCTGATCCGCTCGGGGCCGCGCTGTGGGGCGCGACCGTATCGAGGCCGTTTCGGGCGTCAGTCAGCGCACGCCGGCGTTCGCCGCGCTCCGGTACTTGAATGTGTAGCCGAGACGCGGCCGACGAAACTGTTCCGGCGTCAACTTTACTCTCCATGACGCCGATCGTTCGATATGGGACGGCGACTGTTCGTCAGCGTCGATCTGCCTGATGAGTTCGCGGACGATATCGCGGCAGTACAGGCGCGATTCGAGGATGCCGACGGCCTCTCGTTTACCGATCCCGAACAGGCCCACGTCACGATGAAGTTTCTCGGTGATGTCGACGAGGACCGCGTCGAAGCCGTCGGCGACGCCGTTGCCGAGGCTGTCGCGGCCGCCGATGTCGAACCGTTTCGCGCCCGGTACGAGGGGCTCGGCGTCTTTCCGTCGCTGGAGTACATTTCGGTCCTGTGGCTCGGCGTCACTGCGGGTAACGACGAGCTGAGCCGGCTTCACGATGCCATCGAAGACCGGACGACAGCACTCGGGTTCGACGCCGAAGGGCACGAGTTCACGCCACACGTCACGCTCGCGCGGATGGAACACGCCGGCGGCAAAGAACTGGTCCAGCGCGGCGTCCGCGAGTGGACGCCGACGGTCGGCGAGGCGACAGTCGACGCTGTCTGTCTCACCGAGAGCGAACTGACGAGCGAGGGGCCTGTCTATTCGACCGTCGAGCGATTCCCGTTCTGACCGTCCAGTCGCCCTAGTGCTCTACGCCGCCGAACAGCGTCTCGATGTTGTCGGCCTCGCCGTCAGTCAACGGCGGGTAGTTCGGGTACGCGCCCACGCAGACGATAAAGTCCTCGCCGTGTGCTACGGGATTCGTGACGTGTAACGTGAGATCGACGGTCTGGCCCGTGCCGGCGAACGTCGCCTCGCCCTCGTACTCGCCGACCGTCGCTTGGCTGCCGAGGATGCTGGTGGTGTACTCGCCGACGCCGGTAACGTCTTCGAGGCCTTCGTAGCTGTCTTGAACCAGCTTTACCAGATCCCGGTGGCTCTTGTCGCCGACGGGGTTGAGCGTCCTGTCGGCGATGTCGATCTCGACCTGCGGCGTCGAGAACGCGATGAACTTTGCTCCGCGGAAGCTATCGAACCCACTGACGTTGACAGAGCGGTCGTACTCTGCCTGCCAGTTCGAGGCCACGACCGTCCGCTCTTGGCCGCCGACCTCGAACGTCCGCTCGATATCGACTTTCTCGACGGTGTTTTCCTCGTACTCCGTGTCGTCGAGCGCGCTCTGTGCGACCGTCGCTTTGTTGGCCGACACTTCCAGAGCGTCGTTGCCCAGAATGAACCCGGTACACCCCGCGAGTGCCCCGCTCAACGCGGTGCCTGTCCCCGCTAGAAACCGCCGGCGGTTTGATGACATACCCGTGGAATGTGGTCGGCGGCTTGTATATGCTGTGGCCGCCGATTCCGGCTCGTTGACGCTTGACATGGCCGGTTCGTGCGAACGCTCCGTCCGGCTCGATGGCTTTCGCACGCTTTTTGCGTCCGCGGGATCAATGACAGGCAACGAATGATCTCGAAGGGCTGCGAGCAGTGCGCCAACGGGGGGAAGATGGTGCTGTTCGTCTACGGCTACTGCGACCAGCGCGACTGCTTTTACTGCCCGCTCGGCGAGAACCGCAAGAACGTCACCGACGTGTACGCCAACGAGCGTAAGGTCGAGTCCGACGAGGACGTCATCGCCGAGGCTGAGCGAATGGACGCGCTGGGTACCTCGATCACCGGCGGCGAGCCACAGGAAGCGCTGGATCGGACCTGCCACTATCTCGAACTACTCAAAGACGAGTACGGCGAGGACCACCACACCCACCTCTACACCGGCATCACTGGCGGGCGCGAGAACATGCGCCGCCTCTCGGAGGCCGGCCTCGACGAGATTCGCTTCCACCCGCCGTTCGAGCAGTGGGGCGATCTCCACGGCACCGAGTGGGAGGACATCCTCTACATCGCCCGCGAAGAAGGCCTCACACCCGCGTTCGAGATTCCTGGCATCCGCGCCGAGGAGGAGTTCCTCGAATTCCTCGACGAGGGCGCCGCCGACTTCTGTAACATCAACGAGTTCGAGATGAGCGACGGCAACTACCGCCGGATGCAAGAGCAGGGTTTCGAACTCAAAGACGGCCACATGAGCGCTGTCGAGGGCTCGCGCGAGGAAATTCTCGACGTGATGGGCGACCACGAGCGCGTCTACTTCTGTACGAGCGTGTTCAAAGACGCCGCCCAGCACCGCCGCCGGCTCAAGCGCATGGCTCGGAATATCCGCCGGGAGTTCGACGACGTTACCGACGACGGCACGCTCGTCTACGGCAAGACGTGGGTCACGGAGCGGCGTCTCGACGAACTCGGCGTCCCCGAGGAGTTCTACACCGTCAAGTCCGACCACGTCGAGCTTGCGTGGTGGCTTCTCGAAGAGATGGTCGAGGACGGCGACGTGTCCGAGGGCGAGATCGTCGAGCAGTACCCGACGGTTGACGGCACGGTTGTCGAGCGGACGCCGCTGGCGTAGCGATGAGCACCGCGAACGACCGTCGGGAGTGAGCGGCTTTTTGGCCCAGATTTTTCGAGGAGTGGTCGGTGTGCGACCCGACGAGAAAAAGGTGGCGTCCGAGCAGTACCCGACGGTTGACGGCACGGTTGTCGAGCGGACGCCGCTGGCGTAGCGACGAGTACCGCGAACGCCCGGCGTTTTTGGCCGAGCTTTTTGCCGTAAGAGGTCGTGCTACGTGCGATCCGAACAGAAAAGGTCGCTATTCGTCCCCGGCCGTCCGCACGTCGGTGACGTACGTCTGCTCGTGATCCGGGAACACGTCGCTGATGGCCGCCTCTCCCTCTTTCTCGGCCAGTAGCGCCCGCAGCTCGGCTTCGTAGTCCGAGCGGGAGATCTCCTCGCTCGGACCGACCGTCACGTCGAACGTCGCGTCGACGAGCCGATCGACGGCGCCGCGGCCAAAGCCAGACAGCGGCGCGATGTAGTCGACGCCGCGACGGTCTTCGAGACTCTGGGCCTGCGCCCGGGACACCGAGGGGACCCGGTCGTCACGGCGAGTGCCGTCGGCGACTGCCTCGAAGTCCATGCCTGCGACGGTTTCGATGGCATGCATGTGGACCGACTGGATGGCGTTGCGGGGATAGCCATCCTCGATTAGCTGTTCGACCGCCTCCTCGGCCACGTCGCCGTCGAGTTCGACGCGCTCGAACTCGTAGTCCAGTCGCTCGGCGGTTGCCTTGGCGTGTTTCCAGTCGTCGGTGACGCCGAAATGCGCCGTCACCAGCGTCACGTCGTAGAATTGGTCGAGGAGCAACGCCGCGAGCGTCGAGTCCTTCCCGCCGCTGTAGAGCAGCCCGAGCCGCATCTCAGCGCCGGCTGATGTTGAAGCTCTGGGAGTCGGGCTTGAGTTCCCGGAGGAGGTCTTTCATCTGGTCTTCGTCGATCTGGCCCTGCACGCGGCCGCTCTGGGCCAGCGCGACCACCTGACGCTCGACCTGCTCGCCGAAGTCGGGCTTGGACATCTTGACCGTGTTGAGCCGCTTGCGGGCGCCGTCGGTGAGGTTCTGCCGGAGGAGCGCCTTCTTCTGGGCGTCGGCCTGCTCTTGGCGGGCTTGCTGGGCCTCTTGAGCGCTTTCGCCGCCCTGTTGTTCTTTGAGCTGTTCCATCTTCTTCTTGCGGATCTCCTCGATCTCATCGTCGTCTGGGCTGGGGCTCATACTACTCGTACGTTGATTCGCTGGCGGGAAAATCATTACGGACGCTACCGTCTCGGCCACGGTCTCACAGCTGCTCGTGACCCACGCACGGCTCCGGACGAGAAATTAAATGGGAGAAAAACGGCGTCGGAATGCGAGTTAGGCGTACTTCTCGAGCTCGGGGCGGTCGAGGTCCTCCATGACCTCCTCGGCCGTCTCGTCGAGCAGGCTTTGGCCGTCGGCGGTGACGCGGCGGCCCTCGCCTTCTGCGGTCTCGATGAGGTCTTCCTCTTCGAGCTGCTGGAGGATGGTGCGGATGATCTTCTTGCTGCCGTCGACGCGCTTGTCGGGCGCGACGCGGTAGCGGTTCGAGCCGTTCTTGGAGCCGCCGTACTGCGTCGAGAGGCGCTCGACGCCGACGGGGCCGTCGACGGCGACTTTGCGGAGCAGGCTGGCCGCGCGAGTCTCCCAGAAATCGTCCTGCTCGGGGGGCAGTTCGGCCTCGACGCCGGTGGCGGCGAACTCGGCCCAGTCGGGTTCCTCGATTCGATCGGCGAGGTCCTCCGCGAGCGCGTCGATGAGCGCTTCCGCGGGAACGTCGTAGAGCGTCGTCATGGACACGTGTTCCCCGCGCCGGCATTTAAGACCATCGTATCCGGCTCGCTCGGACCCCTCGCGGGACCGCTCTGTCGCTACGATGTCGTCGCCGGGCGTTCGAGATCGTAGGTGACGCCGGTCAGCTCCTCGGATGCACCCCACAGCTCGGCAGCCAACTCGCGGTCGTAGGACAGATCGCTGGAGCGCTGGCGCTCGGGGTGGCCGCGCATGTTCATGAAGCCTCCGGGGCCGATGTACTCGCCGCCCTGCACGTCGGCCGCCGTCGCGGCGTACAGCATCGGCAGGGCGCCGTCGTCGGCGCTCTGAGCGAGCAGGCGGTTGGCCGCCCGCTGGAACCAGAGCTTGACTGTCGAACCGGTCATCTCGGCACCGCGGGTCTGTAAGTTCGTGGCGGCGTAGCCGGGGTGACACGCTGTGCTCGCTACGTTCGCGCCGGTGGCGTCTAACCGCCGGTCGAGTTCGTAGGCAAAGAGCACGTTCGCCAACTTGCTCCGGCCGTAGGCTGCCCAGCGGTCGTAGTCGTCCGGCTGGCCGTCGCGCTGTGCGCGCCGCCGCACGCGTTCGACATCGATGTCGCCGCGCTCGTGGAGACCGCTGCTCTGGGTGACAACGCGCGCCTGCCCGTCGGCTTCCCGCAGCGAGTGCAGCAGGTAGCCCGTCAGCGCGAAGTGTCCGAGATGGTTGACGCCGAACTGGCGCTCGATTCCGTCGGTCGTCTCCCGGTAGGGAATTGCCATCACGCCGGCGTTGTTACACAGCACGTCGAGCGCGTCGTGACGGTCCCGAAATTTCTCGGCGAACGCCCGGATCGAGGAACGGTCGCCCAGATCGCACTCGCGCACCGACAGCGAGGCCTCGGGCACCTCGGATTCGATCGCCGCTCTGGCCTCCTCCCCGCGGTCCGTGCTCCGGCAGGCCATCACGACGTGGGCGCCCTTTCGGGCGAACTCGCGGGTCGCCGCCGCGCCGATTCCGCTGTTTGCGCCGGTGACGACGACGGTCCGATCCGAAAGATCGGGCATCTGCGCGGCCGTCCACTTGTCGTTCGGCATCGTCGGTCAGTACGGAGTCCACCGGCTAAACACTGCAGGTTCGTTCACTCCCATCTCGTCTGCCGACCGGGCGGTTTTTGCCACCGTGTGCCGAACGTCGCCGCCATGGACGAGCGCGAGGCGCTGACGATGCTCGCGGCGGACCTTGACGACGCCGGCGACGACGCGGCGATTGTCGACGGGCTGGTCGTCACGACGGATATGCTCCACGAGCGGACGGACTTTCCCGACGGAACGACCCGCTACACTGCGGGCTGGCGAGCCGTCGGCGCATCGCTGTCGGACGTGGCCGCGATGGGTGCCCGAGCGACCGCCGCCGTCGCGGTGTACGCTGCCCCCGAGTTCGACCGCGAGGAACTGCGAGCGTTCGTCGCGGGCGCGAGCGATGTTTGTGACGCCGTCGACGCCGCCTACGTCGGCGGCGATCTGGACGGCCACGACGAGTTCACCGTCGCCACGACCGCGCTCGGCGAGACCGACGATCCGATCCCGCGATCGGGCGCCGAGTCCGGCGACGCGGTCTGTGTCACCGGGACGCTCGGCCGGAGCGCCGCCGCGCTCGAACTGTTCGATGCCGGCGAGCACGAACGCGCGAACGATCTCTTTCGGTTCGAGCCCCGCGTCGCCGCCGGCCGCGCGCTGGCCGCCGACGCCACCGCGATGATGGATTCCAGCGACGGCCTCGCCCGATCGCTCCACCAACTCGCCGAGGCCAGCGCGTGCGGCTTCGAGATCGAGGGTGACGCCGTCCCGATCGACGACGCCGTCGACGAGGTAAGCGATGACGACGCCGAGCGCCGCGAGATGGGCCTGTCCTTCGGCGAGGACTTCGAACTCGTCGTCACGGTTCCCGACGACCGACTCGACGCCGCCGTCGAGCGCTGCCCGACGCCGCTGACCCGGGTGGGGACTGTTGTGGACTCGGGCGTCGAGATCGACGGCGAACCGTTACCGGACCGTGGCTTCACGCACGGCGACGACTGACGCAGCTGTCGGCGTCAGCCCGGGACCGTACGCTGTTCGCGGTAGCTGGCGTACGCGTAGGCCGCGGGGATCACCACGAGAACTGCAGGGGTTGCGAACGCGACCTGCGCGAACGGGTCGGGCGGCGTCACGAGGGCGCCGATGATGAACACGACGACGATACCGACCACCGTGGCGTTCAGCGTCCGGTCGAACCGCGACGGCGGTTCGCTTCGCGGACCGATCCGTTCTCGCAAGAGTAGGTAGATCACGGGAATGATCTGAAAGCCGACGACGCTGGCGATCGCCCAACCGAACGGGTACGTGCTTCCCCTGAGTGCGGCGTCCCGATACACCCAGTACCCGACTGCGAGAATCAGCCCAAGGATCAGCACGATCCAGACGCCGATCAACAACTGCAGTTTTGTTGGCGTGCCGGCGAGAGTGTCGACTGCCATATCAGTCGGTTCTCCGACAGTATTTAAATATCTTCTCACGAAAGAAACGCCGACTGTGTCGTCCGATTTCTTATCCGATCATCTCGATCGGCACCGGCGTGAAACACAGCCCCGCGAGCACGAACGTGACGACGCCGACGGCGAACCGCTTGCGGCCGAGCGACGAGTCGTCGATCGGACGGACGGCGCCGACCAGCGACATGAACAGCGCGATCGCGCCCCAGAGGAACCAGATCCCGACGCTGTTGAGCGACACGTCGCCGACGAAGTGCAGGTAGCCGCCGAGCGCGATCAGCGCGCCGGGGACCGCCGCGGCGAGCGTCTCTTGGTACTCGCCGAACATCGCCCGAGAGACGTGCCCGCCGTCGAGCTGGCCGACCGGGATCATGTTCAGGAACGTGATGAACATGCCGAGCCAGCCGCCGACGACGACTGGATGGTAGTTCGTCTGGTCGGCCTGTCCGGTCAGCGCTGCCAGCGCATCCAGCAGCGGCGGATGGTTGAGCCGGAGTAACACAGCCTCGCCGCTTCTGGCGGCCGGTTCGACCGTCGCTACCGGCTCCAACTGGAGGCCGATGATCGTCACGACGAACGTGGCCGCCAGCCCGGCCAGCGGCCCCGCGACACCGATGTCGAACAGCGCTTTGCGGTCGGGCATCTGGCCTTTCATCTTGATGACCGCGCCCATCGTTCCAAACAGCGTCGGCACCGGGATGAAATACGGCAGCGACGCGCGGACGCCGTGGTACCGGCTCATCACGTAGTGGCCCATCTCGTGGACGCCGAACACGCCCATCACCGCGGCGGCGAATGGCCATGCCCGGAGAACCGCCAGCGGGCCACTCGTCACGTCGATCTGGTACCACGCTGCCCCGACCAGCAGCGTCGAGACGACCGTCGCCAGAAACAGGACGATGTTCGTCCACGGCACGTCGGATACCTCGCCGTCATCGGCCGGTTCGGCGACCAGTACCGTCTCGCCGTACTTGCGTTCGTAGCTGAGTTCGTACCCTTCCTTCTGGAACGCCGGCCAGAGTTCTTCGAGGACGCGCTGGCGCGGTAGCAGCGGCGTCCCGAAGTACTCGATGCGGTCGCCGTCCTCCCGGACTTCGTAGACGTAGAACGTGTCCGCGAACGCCGATGTTGGCGGCCCCTGATCGGTCCACTCCGGTCCGGACATCTACGACACGCTAGTTCGGCCACGGTTAAAGAGTCCACGCACGCGGCCGTTTTGGTCGGTGGCCGGCGTGCGCGTCCGTTCCACTGAGCTCCTCGGTTCTGCGGTCGGAAAATCAGGCGATGCGACACCCTGTGTCGGGGACCTGCTCGTCGGGGCGAGCGTCACAGCGGCGTCGTCGCGTCTTCGTCGTCCCGTTTTCGGCGTTTACGCGGGCTCGACGCGCCACGTCGTCGCGCTCGTGTAGGACCACTTCTCGATCTCGAGGTTCGTACACGACTTGCTCAACTTGACCATGAGGGCGCCGATCTCCTTGGCGGAGAGGCCGACCTCGTCGGCGATGAACTTGCTCTTGAAGTAGAGCTCGCCGTCGGTCGCCTTCTCGGCGAGATACTGCTGGAGGCGCTGTTCTTTGCTCGCGGTCGTGGGCTGCTCGCCGTCCGTGGAGGACTGTGATGTGGCGCTCATGGAAACCACCTGATCGGTCATCCGTCCGGGGATATGTTATAAAGCGAGGATGCTTCGGTCGGTTTCGACTGCATTTATGATTTCCACGGCGAGCGTCAGACATTTTACGCGGTCGGCTGATCTTTCACGACTCGATTAGAACCACGTAGATGTTTTAAAACCGCACGAGAATCGCTAGATCCGATTACCGATCGCCATTACAGCATGCAATGATGACGCTCGCGCTGTGTGGCTAATGCGGATATATTCTCCGCAAAAATGGCGGGGACTGCCCCGAAATCGTGTTGCGCGCGCCGACGGTCCGACGCGACGCATCGCTGTGAATCCTCGGTCGCCAGCAGTTTCCAACGCCGGGAACGGCGAGTTGACAACCCTTAAGACCGCAACCGGGTTACGACGGGGTAGCATGAAGGTCGTCGTTTCTATCGGCGGAAGCGTGCTCGCACCGGATCTGGGGGCCGAACGGATCCGCGAGCACGCGGCCGTCATCGAGCAACTCGTCGAGGACGGCTGCACCGTCGGCGTCGTCGTCGGCGGCGGTAGCGTCGCCCGCGAGTATATCGGCACAGCACGGGAACTGGGCGCTAACGAGATGAACCTCGACGAGATCGGTATCGACGTGACCCGGCTCAACGCCCGGTTGCTGATCTCGGCGCTCGGCGAGACCGCGAACCCCTCGCCCGCGGAAGACTACGAGGAGGCCGGCGCCGCACTCAAGCGCGGCGACGTTTGCGTCATGGGTGGTGTCGCGCCGGCCCAGACGACCGACGCCGTCGGCGCCGCGCTCGCGGAGTACGTCAACGCCGACCTGCTGGTGTACGCCACGAGCGTCCCCGGCGTCTTCAGCGACGACCCCAACGAGACAGACGACGCGACGAAGTACCCCGAACTCTCGGCGACCGAACTCGTCGACGTGATCGCCGGTATCGAGATGAACGCGGGCAGTTCGGCGCCCGTCGACCTGCTGGCCGCGAAAGTGATTCAGCGCTCGGGAATGCGCACGGTCGTGCTCGACGGCACCGAACCCGAGCGCACCCTCGACGCCGTGAAGTACGGCGATCACGACGGCACCGACGTCATCCCGGCCGGCGCCGACGACGAACCGACCTACTGGGCCGACGCCGATCTATGAGCGCCGACGGCGAGGGAGACGGACCCGACCACGGCGTCCCGCCGGAGTACGACCCCTACCTCCTCCGCGAGCGCGAGGACGGCGAGGAACGACACGCCTTCTGGGCCGATCGAGTAGCTGACGAGATAGAATCTCGGAGTCCCGACGACCCCATCGTGATCAAGGGCGGCATCTCTCCCTCCGGCATCCCGCATCTGGGCAACGCCAACGAGATCGTGCTTGGGTACTTCGTCGCCGAAGTGCTCCGCGAGCGCGGTCACGAGGTCCGGCAGGTGTTCACCACCGACGACCGCGACCCGCTCCGCAAGCTCCCGCGCAAGCTCGCGGATCTGGACGGCGAGATCGTCGATCTGGGCGACGTGAACGCCGGCGCGCTCGGCAAGAACCTCGGCCGGCCCTACACCGACATCCCCGACCCCTTCGGGTGTTGTGACTCGTATGGCGCGCACTTCTCGACGCTGATCGGCGGCATCGCCGAGGACCTCGATATCCCGATCGACGTAGTCTCGAACACCGACCTCTACGAACGGGGCGAGCTCGACGACACCGTCGCCGACCTGCTCGGGGACGCCGAGCGTGCCCGCGAGGTACTTTCCGAGTACCAGGACAAGGTCGACGAGGACTACTACCCCTTCAACCCGATCTGCGCCGAGTGTGGCAAGATCACCGAGACCGTGACCGGCGTCGACGCCGACGCCGGCACCGTCTCGTACCGGTGTACGGACATGGAAGCCGGCGACCGAACCATCGAGGGCTGTGGCCACGAGGGCGAGGCCGGCTTCGGCGAGGGGAAACTCCCGTGGCGCTTCGAGTGGGTCGCCCAGTGGGACCAGTTGGGCGTCGACTTCGAGCCGTTCGGCAAGGACCACGCCGAGGGCTCGTGGCCCAGCGGCGTCGACATCGCGTTGAACGTCTTCGACACCGAGCCGCCGGTGCCGATGGTCTACGAGTGGTTCACGCTCGACGGCCAGCCGTTCTCCTCGTCTGAGGGCCACGTCGTGCTGGTGTCGGACGTGCTCGAACTGATCGAGCCCGAAGTGCTCCGGTACTTCTTCGCCACGGACCCCTCGAAGGCACAGGACTTCTCGATCGAACGGCTCGACCAGCTCGTCAACGAGTTCGACCGCCTCGAACGGATCTACTTCGGTGAGATCGACGCCGACGACGCCGAAGCGGCGTTCGCCGAGCGCGTCTATCCGTTCTTAGTCGAGGAGGTCGACGAGGAACGCGTCCGCATCCCCTACTCCTTTGCCGCCGTGCTGGGGATGACCGACGACCCCGATCTGCGCGAGGAGATCGCCCGCCGCGAGGGGCATATCGACGAGGACACGCCCGAGTGGGCGGTCGACGCGGCGCTCGAACGGGTCGAGCGCGCACGCGAGTGGGCGCGCCGCACGGACAACGCCTACAACTACGATCTCAAGCGCGACGAGATTCCGACTGTCGACTTCGACGAGAACGTCGAGGCGGCGCTGGACGAACTCGCCGACTTCGTCGAGCGCCACGACGACCCCGAGGAGATTCAGGGCGAGATCTTCGAGACCGCGCGGCGTCACGACGTGGATGTCGGCGACTTCTTCGCCGCGGGCTACCGGCTCTTCTTCGATCAGGAGGACGGCCCGAAGCTCGGTCCGTTCCTGGCGAAACTCGACGAGGCGTTCGTGCTGGCGCGGCTTCGGCGCGAACGCTGACCGGGATTCCGATTTCCCGAACCCCCTGATTACAGTATTCGGTGACGAACGTACAGCCGTGCCGAGACACGTCTTCTACGGCGGCAAAGGCGGCGTCGGAAAGACGACCTGCGCTGCGGCGACGGCCCTTGGCTACGCCGAGCGCGGCGAGGAGACGCTGGTCGTCTCGACAGATCCGGCCCACTCGCTGGCGGATTCGCTGGAAGCCACCGTCGAGTCCGACCCGCGCGAGGTCCAACCGGGGCTGTGGGCCGCGGAGGTCGACCCCGACGAGCGCGCCGAAAAGTACCGCGGCGCGTTCGAGGAGCTGTTCGACGACCTCTCGACGCTCGGCTTGGGGCTGGGCGAGGACGACATCGACGCGCTGTTAGACGCCGGACTCGCGCCGGGCGGTGACGAGGTCGCCGCGCTGGATCTGCTCACCGAATACGAAGCGGACGACCGCTTCGATCGGGTCGTGTTCGACACGGCGCCGACCGGCCACGCGTTGCGCCTGCTGGAGTTGCCCGACGTGCTATCGAAGGGTGCCGAGACGGCTTCCGGCGTTCGCAAGCGCGTCAAGCGGATGTCCGACTCGGTGCGCAGCACGTTTGTTCCCGGGTACTACTACGCGAGCGGCGGGGACGACGATCGGTTCGACGACATCGCGGCACGGATGGCCCGCGCCGGCGCGGTCGTCAGGGACCCCGATCGCACCGAGTTTCGCGTCGTGACGATCCCCGAGACGATGGCGGTCCACGAGACGCGTCGGCTGGTCGAGCGCCTCGACGACCTTTCGATCCCCGTCACGGCGGTCGTTATCAACAGGGTGCTAGAGGAGATCGACGAGGACTGCGCTCGGTGTCGTTCCCGCCGGGAACGCCAGCAACACGCCGTCGCGGAGATCCGTGCGCGGTTCTCTGACTACGACGTGGTGCAACTGCCCGAACTCGACGCCGAAGCGCGCGGGCACGACACACTGGCAGCCTTGGCGGGACGCCTCGTCGACAACTGATCTCGCGTCTCGGGCGAGCTTCCGGCCGCACGGACGCCTCGGCCGCTGGCAGGTTCCGGAGGTGGCTAAACCAAACGCATTTCAAAGCGCCTCCCCGACCCTACACCAATGGTTTCGCTGGTCTGGATCGCCGCCGGGATCCTCGGCTACTGGGTCCTCCTCCAACTGATCGCCGACCGCGGCTGGCTGCCCGACTACGTCGGGCTGCAGGGCCCGGTCACGACGCTACACACCCAGCGCGGGAAAGCCGTGTTGAACCGGTTGGCCCAGTACAGACGCTTCTGGCGCGCGTGGGCCAACGTCGGCGTCGGCGTCGCGCTCGTCGTGATGATCGGCTCGTTCGTCATGCTGGTCCTCGTCGGCATCACAGCGGTGCTATCGCCCCAGCCGACGGCTGTCAACCAGCCTCGCAACGTGCTGGTGATCCCCGGCGTCAACGACTTCCTCCCGCTGTCTGTCGCCCCCGAGATCATCTTTGGTCTGCTGGTCGCGCTGGTCGTCCACGAGGGCGGCCACGGCCTGCTCTGTCGCGTCGAGGACATCGAAATCTCTTCGATGGGGCTTGCAACGTTCTCGATCATCCCAATCGGCGCCTTCGTCGAGCCAGACGAGGAGAGCCAGCGCGCGGCCAGTCGCGGCCCCAAGACCCGGATGTTCGCGGCCGGCGTCACGAACAACTTCGTGATCACGATTCTCGCCTTCGCCCTGCTGTTCGGTCCGGTCGCGGGCGCGATCAGCGTCGCACCGGGCGCCGCCGTCGGTGGTGCGCTGCCCGGCTCGGGCGCCCAAGCCGCCGACATCGGCGAGGGCGACCGGATCACCGCGCTGAACGGGCAAGCGATCGAGAGCAACGACGACCTCGGCGACGCGCTTGCGAACGTCTCCGAGCGCGAGGTGACAGTCGAGATCGACGGCGAGGACGAGCGGACGGTCGAGCGATCGCTGCTGGTCAACGGCGTCACCGAAACCGGTCCGCTGAACGTCTCGACCGGCGATACGATCACGGCCGTCAACGGAACGCCGCTGTACACCCAGTCGGGACTGGAGTCGGCGCTGGCCGATCGTGAGGTGGCGACGTTCACCGTCGACGACGGCGACGAGCAGTATCAGACGACCGGCCCCGCGGGATCGCTCGCCCGGATCAGCGAGGGCGGACCGCTCGCCGAGAACGGCGCGACGCCCGGCAACAACGTGGTGATCGTCGCAATCGACGGCGAGCGCGTCGTCACGACTGACGACCTCTCCACGGCGGTCGACCGCCACTCGGTCGGCGATACGGTGTCGGTCGCGCTCTACGACGACGGCGAACGAGTGACCCACGAGGTCGAACTTGCCGAGGGATCCGACGGCACGCCGGTCGTCGGCGTCCGGATCGCGCCCGGCGTCTCCGGCGTCACGGTGAGCGACTTCGGCATCCAGCTGTACCCCGCCGGCCAGTATCTGGCCGTTCTCGGCGGTGACGGCGGCGGCGGCCTGCCCGGCGCGCTGGAAGGGCTGGCCGGCACGTTCATCGGCAAGACGCTGCTCGTACTGTTCCTGCCGTTCGCCACGATCTCGCTTGGCGCCGTCTTCCCCTACAACTTCGCGGGGTTCAAAGGCCCGATCGCGAACTTCTACGAGGTCGGCGGCGCGCTCGGGGCGGTCGACGGACTCGGCTTCCTCGTCGCGAACGTGTTGTTCTGGATCGGCTGGATCAACATTCAGGTCGGGTTCTTCAACTGCATCCCGGCGTTCCCGCTCGACGGCGGGCACATCCTGCGGACCAGCACCGAGGCGGTCGTCTCACGGCTGCCGATCGAAGGCTCCTATCAGCTCACCAAGACCGTCACCACGACCGTCGGACTGACGATGCTGTTGAGCTTCTTCGTCGTCCTGTTCGCCCCGCAACTGCTCGCCTGACGGGGCGATCCCTGCTTCGGAAAATAGCCTCTCGCGGTCAGGGCCAGTCGTCGCGCTGTTGCTCGGGTTCGTCGGCGTCGTCTTCGGCGTCGTCTGCCAGCGTCCACTCGGCGGCCTCGGCGGCGTCCTCGATCGGGAGGAACTCCCAGCCGGCGTCGTCGGCGAGTTGCTCGTCTTCCTCGGTCGTGCCAACGTAGACGTGCCGAGGCGTGTCGAACTGCTCGCCGACGCTCTCTAAGCTCTCGGCTTTGCCCCGCGGTCCAGAGAAGAAGTCCTGTCGGATGCGGTTCTTCCGGGTGAAGTTCGTCACGACGTAGGTCGGCTTCTCCGAGACGACGCCGACGTACTTGCTCCACCGGCGCGCGTCGTCGAACACGCGCTCGGGATCGGCCAGTTCCTGTAGCGCAGCAAGGTCAAAGGCGAGCGTCATCTCGCCGTCTCCGCCGCCGTTCATGTCGTACGATCCGCCCGGCGTGTGCAAAACCGCTTCGATATGGGGCTTTGTCGCCTGCGATCACTGCACGCACGTCGGCGTCGTCGAGGTCGATCAGGCGACGCCGAGCACCGCCGACAGCACTCTGTAAAGCCCGAACCCGAGCGCGATCGAACTGACCAGCGTCAGAATCCAGAACAGCACGGTGACGCCGATTTTCCGCCGGGAGACGCCCGCCGACCCGGCCGAGAGCCCGCCGCCGATGACGCCCGAGAGGATGATGTTGTTAAACGAGATCGGAATTCCGAGCGCGATGGCGAGTTGGGCGATGACGAAGCCGGGGACCAGCGCGGCGATCGACCGGCGCACCCCAAGCTGGGCGTACTCGCGGGAGGTGGCCTGCAGGAGCCGCGGCGCGCCCATCCACGCCCCCGCGAGAATACCCATCCCGCCCATGAGCAACAACGCGATTCCCGGGAGTCCCAGCTGTGTCGTAAAGAGGTGTTCCAGCGGACCGGTCGCCAGCCCGACCTGACTGCCGCCGCTGGAGTAGGCGACGACGCTGCCAAGCACGAGCAGGAACGACCGGATCCCCTGTTCGACCGACCGTTCCATCCGACGCCGTAGCGCGAGGAACGCGGCGACGCCGATTGCGATGGTGGCGACCAGCATGCCGAGATCGTAACCCACAGCGATCGACGGCCCGCTCCACGTCCACCGCGCCACGAGCCGCGCCAGCGTCCCCTGATCGGCCGTCGGATCGGGGATCACGCCGATCCGGACGTTGGCGAGGATCGCTCCGACGACGGCAGCCAGCAGCGGGACGCCGACCGTCTCTGGCACGTCGTCGCGCCGCAGCAGCGTCGCGGTGGCGTAGGCGACGCTACCGGACATGAATGGAACGAGCACCCAGAACGTCCCGATCCGCTGGTATGTCGCATACGCCGGGGCACCGCCCAGCGACAGGCCGACGCCGATCATCGCCCCAGTCGTGGCGAACGCCGCCGGGATCGGATACCCCGAGTAGATGCCGATGCCCATGAACGTCGCCGCGGTGAGCAGGCCGGCCGCGGCCGCCAGCGCGCTAAAGTCGACGCCGATGATCAGCCCGGCGCCGACCGTCTCGGAGATACTCCCGCCCTGCGTCACCGCGCCCAGCGCAGCCAGCACCCCGATCAGGAACGCCGCCCGCATCGTCGGGATCGCGTTGGCGCCGATCGCGGGCGCGAACGGCGGCGAGTTGCTGTTGGCGCCCAGCGTCCACGCGGTCACGAGCGATGCGACGATCGCGATCCCGACGAGGAGGGCGACCGAGAACCCGCCGCCCGTCTGGGCCGGCAGCAGGCCCCACGCCAACGGCGGGGTGAGCGTCCCCGCGAACGGTACACCGATCATCGCCAGACGTTGGTGACCAGCCGTCTGATGCGCGACAGTTGTGACTCCCGACTGGCGACGATGACGGGACAGTCAGCCCGCGACCCGACTGCTCGGGGCGTCGTCCCGACGATCTTCCTGGCGAACAGTCCCTTCCGGGTCGCCCCGAGCACGACGAGATCGTGGTCGGCGGCGGCTGACAGGATCCCGGCGACGGGATCGGCCGCTTCGCGGACGGTCGTCGTGACAGGTGCCGTCCCCTCCAGCGCGTCGGCGACGGCGTCGACCGCCTCGGCGGCGTCGGTACGTTCGCGCTCGGTCGCCTCGGCGCCGACCAGCGACAACGCGGTGACCCGGGCATCGTTTGCGGCCGCGATCGCGCCGGCCACCTCGGTAGCCAACTCGGCGTGGACGCCGCCGACCGTCGGCACCAGCACCGACGCAACGCCGTCGGCCGTCGGCCCAACTTTCTCGACGAGCACGTCGCAGTGGGCCCGCCGGACGACCGGGTCGATCGTCGTCCCGAGCACGACATCGGACGCTCGGCGCTCGCTCCGCCAGCCCAGCAGCGCGAGGTCGGCGTCGAGCCGGTCGATCGCGGTCGTGATCGAGCGCGCGATGTCGCTGCCGACGAGTAGCGTGTCGTCGACCGGGACGCCGGCGTCGGCGGCCACGCTGGTCGCGCTGTCGACGATCTCGTCGCGCCCGCCCGCGAACTGCTGTTTGATGCGCTCGTCCGAAAAGAGCAAGAACGGCGACGTGTGGTGCTTGTGGATGACGCTGACGACGTGGACGCGGCCGTCGTTGGCCCGCGCCAGATCGACCGCCGTTCGCGTCAACTGCTCGGCGGTCCCCGGATTCCCGACCGCGACGAGCACGGTGTACTCGTCGGTCGGTGTCAGCGATTCGCCAGCGACTGTCGAGGCCATCCCTAGGTACTAGTTGGCGGGCAGCAGCGAAAAGCGTAGGGTGCGAAAACCGGCGGGGCGTTTGCTTACTGCTCTTGGGCCGGCGCGTCGAGCATGTCGACATCTATCTCGGGTTCGAGCAGCAGTTCCTTCTGGCCGGACACGTCGCGTTCTTCCCGAATGAGCTGTTTGAGCGTGCTCTGGGGCGCCAGATCGCCGATCAGGACGCCGCCGATCACCTTGCCGTCCTTGAACACGACGCGGCGCCACTCCGTGTCGGAGTACTTGCGCTCGACGGAGTCGTCGCCGATCGTCGGGTGGCCAAAGGAGAGGAACGGGAACTCGAAGTGGGTAATCGAGTACGAGGAGACCCAGCGGAACGACTCGACCTCGTCGTCGGCGGCCATGTTCTTCGCGGCGGTCTGGCCCTGCTCTTTGGCCGAGCCCCACGAGCCGTTCTGGGCCTGCTCGCCCAGAATCGTGTCGTAGAACTGCGTGATGTCGCCGGCGGCGTACACGTCCTCTAAGTTGGTCTGCATGTACTCGTCGACGACGACGCCGTCGTCGGTTTCGAGGCCGGTGCCCTGCATGAATTCGACGTTGAAGTTCAGGCCGATCGCCGCGCCGACGAAGTCGCTCTCGTAGCGCTCGCCGTTGGAGTCGATCGTCGCCTCGACGCGGCCGTCGTCGTCGGTGACGAACTCCGCGGCGCCGCTCTGGAAGACCGGCTCGACGCCCTTGTTGCGCAGGCCTTCATGGATGATCTCTGCGCCCTCCTGGCTGAGGGCGTAGCGCCACCAGCTGTCGCCGCGCATCAGATACTTCGCGTCGACGTCTTGGGCGCCACAGATCGCCGCGAGGTCGATGCCCAGCAGGCCGGCGCCGATGACGACGCCGGTGTCTGCCTCGCTGGCGTGTTCCTGAATCCCGCGGGCGTCTTGGAACGTCCAGAAGTGGTGGACGCCCTCGGCGTCGCTGTTCTCGACGGGCAGTTGCGCGGGCGTCCCGCCGGTTGCGACGAGCAGCTTGTCGTACGCGAGCGTCTCGCCCTCGTGGGTGTGGACCTCGTGAGCGTCGACGTCGACGTCGGTGACGTAGGTGTTGAGTTCGAGGTCGATGTCGCGCTCTTCGTACCAGTTCTCCTCGTGAATCGAGATCGGCGCTTCGGGGAGTTTGCCCTTGGCGAACTCCTTGATTAGAATGCGATTATAGAGCGCCTCTCCCTCATCGGTGACGACGGTGATGTCGGCGTCCGGCGACTCCTCCCGGAGCGTTTCCGCCGCGGAACTGCCCGCGATCCCGTCACCGATGATTACGTACGACTCGGTCATGTGCGGTGCCTTCGAAGTCCGGGTTAAAGTGGATTGCTATCTCCGGCGTCTCGCGGGGCTCGCTGGCAGTATTTGTAACTCGTCGTCGAGATTTGTGACGTTCGTCATAAAATCTGCCCGTGCTGACCCTGACAACCGTGACAGATCTCGGCTATCGGCGTCGATTTTCGCCCATTGTGACAGCCCCGTTCGACGCGCCGTTGGGCTTTCAGCCCCAGTCCGTGCCGCCGTAGACACGTTCAAGGACGCCGAGTCCCTACCCAGCGCGTATGAAAATCCATCAGAACCCGCGCCACTGGGCGACCAAGAAGGCCATGACGACGCCCGGGCTGGGCTCGGTCGTCAACTTCGGGCTGGTCAAGCTCCACACGCGGATCTTCATCGGCAAGGCCGACGAGGCCCGCGCCGAGGAGCGCCGCGACCACCTCGATGGCTTTTTCGACGCCACGATGGACACCTACGTCGCCGCGCTCGACGAGGGCTTCTCGGAGGCCGAGGCCCGCGAAATCACCCACATTCAGGCCAACTTCGACTTCTACAACCACGGCTGGACCGAGATGATGGAGTTCCCCAGCGACGAACTCGACGCCCACTACGAGCGCTACGCCGACTTCTTCGAGCGTCACGGCATCTCTATCGACGATCCACTCGGCGAGTTCCGATCCGGTGAGATTCCGGAAGCGCCCTCGACGCCGGAGAAATTAGAGAATCCCGAGCACCCCCACGCAGAGGGCGGGTTCGCCGACGACGTGTACGTCGAAGACGAATCGGGCGAACTCCACGTCGGCGGCGGCCACGAACCCGACGATGTCGACGTGAGCAAGGCTGTTGGCGTCGAAGAAGATGCGGCTGACGGATCCGATTAACGACCTCATCTACCTGAACAACCATGTGAACAGCTGTCCGATATCGACAGTCTCGGCGGTCACTCGGTGGCTACTGGTGGGGCAATACTACCGTGACGAGCGCACCATCTTCACCTTCGTATTCGTACTCGAGGTGCCCGCCGTAGTCTTCGGCAATCCACGTCGCCAGCAGGAGGCCGACGCCGCTTCCGTGGCGTAGCTGCGTGCTGTTCGTCTCACCTTCTTCGACCGTGACGGTCCACTCTTCCGGCGGGATTCCTGGCCCGTTGTCGGCAATCTCGATGCGAGCCTCGTTCTCGGTCGTGTATACCGTCACCTCGACGCGCGGAATATCGCGCTCGGAGTGTTCGATCGCGTTTTCGAGCAACTGTGTGAACAGCGCACCGAGCCGGGCCTCACCCTCCACGACCGGCGATTCGTCGATACTCACCTCGATTTCGGCCTTGGGATGACGCTCCTGCAGTTCTTCACGGGTCGCTTCGAGCAATTCTCCTAGGTCCACGGGGCCTTTCGTGTCCGTCGGCTCCAGCGAGAGGTTCAACAAGTCTTTGGCCGTCTCGCTCTTTCTGAGGAGGTCTGTCGCCGCTGTTTCGATCGCCTCGACGTACTCGCTCGGTGTCTCCTCTACAAGCTCCTCGTCGAGCGTGTCCGCGTATCCCATGATCACAGACAGATCGTTCCGGAGGTTGTGGCGCAACAGCCGGTGGAGTAACCGAAGGAGCTGTTCGCGCTTTTTGAGTTCGGTGATGTCCTGTACCGCGCCGCTGAGACGGACGACCTCGCCGTTCCGGACCGTCGGCGTACCTTTGGCACGGACCCACCGTTGCTCGCCGTCCTCGGTTTGTATTCTCAGCGCCAGATCGAACGGCTCGCCGTCTTCGAGGGCGCGTTCGACGGCATCACTGATCTCCGAACGGTCCTCGGGATGGTAGAAGCCGATCGCATCGTCGAGCGAGGGTGACGCGTCATCCTGAAGCCCGTGGATCACTTTGACTTGATCGGTCCACTGGAGTTCCCAGTCTTTGACATCCAACTCCCAGCCCCCGACATCGGCGAGCCGCTGGGTGTTAGTGAACAGGTTGTTCTGCCGCCGGAGTCGCCGCTCCGATCGCTTGCGATCGGTGATGTCGAGTATGATTCCCTCGAGCGCCACGACATCTCCGCCCTCCACGACCGGTGACCCCCGCTCGAGGACGTGTCTTATTTTGCCGTCTTGCGTCCGGATTCGGTAGGTCACCGAGAACTCGGACTGGTCGTCGACAGCGGTGCGAAGCTTGCGCTCTAGCTCTTCGACATCCTCTGAAACGACGATGTCGCCGTACTCGATTACGCCGGATTCGAACGCCGACGCCGAGTAGCCGGTCGTGGCTTGGACTCGGCCGCCGAGGACCTTCATGTCCCTGTGTGGCTCGGGACGACACCGGTACGCGATTCCCGGAAGATTATCGACGGCCCGTTTCAGATGGGACTCCGACTCCGATGCCGAGGGCGTTTCGTCTTCTGACACTTAACCACCTCCGGGCACGTTGAATATTATTTTTGTCTGATACGCATGATCTTTTCGGCCGCTATCGACTCTGACTGTGCGATGCCACCGAGCGCAGACCGATGCCGCGTTACTTCCTGTCACTCTTGGGTACTGCAGCCAGCGTCGCACAGCGGCGTCCGGCCCGCACCGCGCCGTCGACGGTCCAGTTTGGATACTGAGCTTCGCTTGCCGTACCGGCGTAGAAACATCCCTTGGCGACGGTGTCAGCCAGATCGTGCTCGATTACCGTTTCGCGGGAGCCTATCTCGTAGACGGGGCCGGCGTCGCGCACCCGCGTCACGGTCGACCACTGGATCGTCTGGCGGTCGAAGTCGGGGAACAGGGCTTCGAGACTGTCGCCCCACCGGCGCGCCACCGTGTCATCGTCCTGCTGCCAGCGCTCGTCTCGCTGATCTGCGACCGGTGCGACGGCGTACAGCAGGTGGTCGCCGTCGTACGCAGCGGGATCGACGGCGTTCGTGTGTTCGACGAGGCGTCCGAACGGGGCGTCGTCGGCCACGGTCAGTTCGTACGTATCGAGCAGCGACGCCGAGAGGCCAAAGAGCACCGAGACCAGACTGCGTGTCTCGCCGGTCCACTCGTAGCCGGTCGCGCGCTCCAGCGCTCGCGGCGGCGTCGCAAACACGACGGCGTCGACGTCGACGGCGGTGCGCTCGCCGTCGCGTTCGACGAGCAATCGCTCGACGCGCTGGTCGGATTCCGTTGCGGTGGCGTCGACTGCTTCGACGGTGGCATCCCCGCCATCGGCTTCGGCGTCACCGTCGTTCCAGACGAACCCAGTTTCGTCGCCCTCGCCGTCGGACGCCGCGGGCGCCGCGGCGTCGTCCCCGCCTGTGGTCTCGAGGCCGACGACGCGAGCACCCAGCGAGACGTTCTCCCGGCCGACGCCCGCGATCAGGGCGTCGCCCAGCGTTGCAAACCCGCCTTCGGGGTAGACGATGCTATCGGTGCTCCTGTTGGAGTCGGCGCGGCGTCGCGCCAGATCGCCGAGCAGCCACGCCGCGCTAATCACCTCGGCACGTTCGCCGAACGCGGCGCGCAGGTGCGGCTCGACGACCTGCTCGCGGACCGACGCCGTCGCGTGGTCATCGACAAACGCGAGAGCGGGCACGTCGTCGTACGTTTCCGGGGCGTCGAGGGCATCGGTCGGTGGGCCGACCGGCCCCAGCGAGACGCCGCCGGCCAGCAGGCGCTCGAACAGTTTGTCCTGTAGGCTCAGACGCGGGAACGCGAGTTTCTCGGAAAGCCGCGTGCGGGAATGGGCGACGCCGTCGACGTACTGGCCGCGCCTGATGTCGCGGCTCTTTAGCCGGTCTGCGATGCCCAACTCGTCGGCGAGGTCGGCGACGGCGTCGTCGTCCGCCGATAGCGTTAGAGGAACTCGCCCGACCGGATCCCCGGCCGTCGGCGTCGTCGCCGCGAGTCCGCCGAGCGCGTTGCCAGCCTCGAACACTTGGACCTCGCGGCCGCGCTCGCGTAACTCGCGCGCAGCGACGAGCCCGGCGATGCCGCCACCGACGACCCCGATCATGCCGTTCGGTTGCGCTCGCAGCAGGATGGGTTTTTCCATCGCGGATCCGTGGGTTTTTAGCCGCGGTCCGGCTACGTGTCGGGTATGCTCACAGTGCGAGCCCCCGCGACGAGCGCGAACCTCGGTAGCGGGTTCGACGTGTTCGGGGCCGCACTCGAACGACCCGCCGACGTGGTCCGGGTCGAACGCGCCGAGGAGACCACGATCGAGATGACCGGCGCCGGCAGCGAGTTCATCCCCGAAGATCCCGAGAAAAACACCGCAGGCGCCGTCGCCGAGGCCCTCGATGCCCCCGCCCGAATCAAGATCGACAAGGGCGTCCGGCCGGCCTCCGGTCTTGGATCGTCGGCGGCCAGCGCCGCCGGCGCCGCGCTCGCGCTCAACGAACTGTACGACCGCGGGCTCTCCCGCTCGGAGCTCGTGCCGGTCGCTGCCGAGGGCGAGGCGCTCGTCTCCGGCGAGGCCCACGAGGACAACGTCGCGCCTGCCCTGCTCGGCGGCTTTACCATCGCGGCCGACGAGGGCGTCACCCGCGTCGACGCCTCGATCCCGCTGGTCGTCTGCCTCCCCGATATCGTCGTCTCGACGCGAGATGCCCGCCGCGTCGTCCCCGATACCGCGGCCGTCGAGGACGTGGTCGACACGGTCGGCCGGGCTGCCAGACTCACGACTGGGATGCACCGTAACGATCCCGAAATGGTCGGCAGCGGCATGGAAGATCGGATCGTCACGCCCGCCCGCGCGGAGCTGATCGACGGCTACGACGAGGTCCGCGAAGCCGCCCTTGCGGCCGGTGCGACCGGCGTCACCGTCAGCGGCGCCGGGCCCGGCGTGATCGCGGCCTGCTACGAATCCGACCGCCGCGAGATCGCCGGCGCGATGCTCGACGCGTTCGACGACGCCGGCGTCGAGAGCCGCGCCTACCAGACTCGAATCGGCGACGGCGCGACGATCCACTGATCACCGACTGCGTGTTGCGCTCCTGTGTTTGCCGTCCCTCTCGTTTATCACGGTGAGCGGTATACCGTACCACGACATGAGCGGTTGGCGAGCAGGGCCTCCAGTAATCGACTGCGACGGGGCGTTCCGATGACGACACGGGGAGACGCCTCGCTGGCGCTGGTCGCGTTGCTCGCCTTCGGCATCGCGCTCGTCGAACAGGGCGTCGCCCCTGATCCGGGCGCTCTGGCGGTCGGTGCGCTCGGCACGGTGTTGTTCGAGGCCGTTGCCGGCCGCTTCTACGAACGCGTTCGCCGGCACTGGGAACGCCGCGGCGTTCAGGTGCTCGCGCTGGGGCTGGCAGTCGGGGTTGCCGTCGCGGTCGCGCTGCTCGGCGTCCGTACGCTGACAAGCGCTGCGCTCGGCGCGCTCGGCGCGTATCTCTGCCTGCTGGCGCTGGTCGCGGGCGGCGTCGTGGCGCCGCCACGCGAGTGGTTCGGTAGTGATGACGACCGATGAGAACCTGCTCAGCAGTGGCTCTCAGGATAGCTTCAAGCATCGGGCGCCCTAACTGACGTTCGTGCGACCCGATATCTCCGTGTTCGGCCGATACACGTACCTCCTGACGGAGGTCGTCTGGGGAACCGTCGCGCTGGGACTGCTCGCGCGGGCGGGAGCGCTCCGTCGCGCCGCCGCGACCGTCCTCGCGCTGTACCCCATCGCGTACGTCTGGGACTGGTACACGCTCGAAGTCGGCGTGTTCGACATCAAGCTCCGGACCGGTCGGGAGCTATTTGGTATCCCGGTCGAGGAGCACCTGTTCATGATCGTGGTGCCCTCGCTGGTCGTCGGCATCCACGAGACGCTTCACGATCGCTGGTCCTGATCTCGATCACTGGGGCTCGACGATCACCGATTTCGAGCCCCGAACACGAACGCGGTACGTCCCGATCTCGAACTCCAGCACGAGATGCCGGTCGCTGTCCCGACAGAGTCGCTCGAGCGCGTCCACGTCGACGGCCTCGTACAGCGTCAGGTCCAGTTCGGTCGGTTCGACGGACTCGGCGTCCGCGATCGCTTCGATCACAGCGGTGCTAACGGACGGGTTCTCGATCTCGCGTTCGACGCCGATCTCCCGCCGAGCATTCGTCGCCATAGTTGAGTCGTCAGGATACGTTATTAAATATATTTGTCAGACAAACCTCAACGATCGACTACGTGGCGTCAGACATACATCAGAAAATACTCACGTATTTTGCCGGTCACTCCAGCGGGATGACGGTGCCGTCCTCGTCGATCAGCGCCGGTTGTCGTTCGTGTCGGGCGCGTTTGGCAAGCAGATACGCACCGACCGAACACGCCGCGACGCCGGATGCAAAACCATGTAGCCACGTGCTTGTGTCCTCGTCCATGCTCATCGTTCACCCGGTGGATACGCATACTATATTAATCTATCTCCCACGAATACGCGTAGCTGTCTGCTGCTTGCGATTGCAAGCCCGCTACACCGATCGCGCGCTGTGAGTGTCCCGTGGGTCGGGTTGATCACCTCGGCCGCTGAATCGGTAACCGATTTGGCTGCCAAATCGACCGCAGAAGTGCGTAAGACGACTGCAAAGCAGCGCATCGGTTTGGTTGCGTCTCGCGCAGCCGTAGCTACTGATACTGCAGCAACGCATGCAACGTATTTACCCCACCTCGCGGACATCCAACTGTGCGCCGACGCACATACCTCTCCACGCTTGCGAGCGGAACCGCCCTGACCCTCGCCGGTTGTCTCGGCAGTGACGATACGGACGACTCGGACGATCCCGACGACTCCGACGGCAACGAGACGGATGCCGACGGGGAAAACACCGACGGACAGAACAACGAATCCGACGGCGATGTTGACGATGGTCCCCAGCAACTCGACGAGCCGCTCGACGTCTTAGTTGAAAACGACTACGACGAGGCCTACACCGTCGAAGTTG
Organism: Natronoarchaeum philippinense; assembly: GCF_900215575.1. Taxonomy (NCBI): domain Archaea; kingdom Methanobacteriati; phylum Methanobacteriota; class Halobacteria; order Halobacteriales; family Natronoarchaeaceae; genus Natronoarchaeum; species Natronoarchaeum philippinense. Next base: position 46,665 of record NZ_OBEJ01000005.1, read on the forward strand.
TAATCACTGACGACTCGGGTGCAACCGTCTTCGAAGACGAGGTCGACCTCGAGAACGACGCCTCACAGCGGTTCGAGGATGTCGTCTCCGAACCCGGCACGTACACCGTCGAGGCGACGAAGGCGGGCGACATCTCTCGGTCGTCCAACTGGGAGGTCGACGCCGATTCCCAAGACGTGTACGTTCACATCGCCGAAAACGGCGAGTACACGGTCGAGGAACGCGACGTCGACGCGTAGCGGTCGCCGTCTACCTATTCACCGCTATTTATCAGCTCGACGCCGTCAGACCGAGAATACTGCCATAGAAGCTCGGCATACTACGGCGGACGCTGTTCGGAAGTAATCGACGTGAAAATCGGAGTGGGTTTGGGCAGATTTGAACTGCCGGCCTCCTCCATGTCAAGGAGGTGTCATAACCAGACTAGACCACAAACCCGGTCTGGCGCTGTCTTGCTGCACTCACGGATACTCCGGGGATACAATTGAAGGTTTCGGATTCGCCCGCCGTACGTGGGTTCGCCGCACGCGGTCTGACGACAGGCTTAAGTCATTGTACGAATTTGTACATTGCAAGACGAAACCGTTCACTGGTGTCTACTCATGAAGGACTACATCGAGCGCGTCACGGAAGGTGAGGATCTAACTCAAGATGAAGCGCGTGCGGCCGCGAGCGCGGTGTTCGAGGGCGCAACCGAGGCCCAGATCGGTGCGCTGCTGTCGGCGCTGCGGGCGAAGGGCGAAACCGAGACCGAGATCGCCGGCTTCGCCGAGGGGATGCGCGACGCCGCGCGGACGATCGATCCCGACCGGCAACCGCTGGTCGACACCTGCGGCACCGGCGGCGACGACTACAACACGATCAACGTCTCGACGACGAGCGCGATCGTCGCCAGCGGCGCCGGCGTACCCGTCGCCAAGCACGGCAACTACTCGGTGTCATCGAACTCCGGCAGCGCGGACGTGCTCGAAGAAGTCGGCGTCAATGTCGAGGCCGAACCGCCCGCTGTCGAGGAAGCCATCGAGGACGACGGCATCGGCTTCATGCTCGCGCCCGTGTTCCACCCCGCGATGAAGGCCGTGATCGGCCCGCGCAAGGAACTCGGCATGCGGACGATCTTCAACGTGCTCGGCCCGCTGACCAACCCCGCGGGCGCCGACGCCCAGATCGTCGGCGTGTACGACCCCGACCTCGTGCCTGTGCTCGCCGAGGCGCTCGCTCGGATGGGCGTCGAGAGCGCGCTCGTGGTCCACGGCTCCGGAATGGACGAGATCGCGGTCCACGACCAGACGCTCGTCGCCGAAGTCCAGAACGGCGACGTCGAGGAGTACGTGCTGACGCCCGCCGATCTCGGGCTCTCGGTCCACGACATCGAGGCCGTCGCCGGCGGCACGCCCGCCGAGAACGCCGAGGACATGCGCGGCATCGTCGAGGGGGAGATCGACGGCGCCAAGCGCGAGATCATTCTGGCCAACGCCGGCGCCGCCATCTACATCGCGGGCGAGGCGGCGTCGCTGGAAGCCGGCGTCGAGGCCGCTCGCGAGGCGATCGACTCGGGCGCCGCGGCCGAGAAGTTGGCCGACCTCCGCGGGGATGTATGAGCCCCGATAGCCGCCCGACGCGTGTGAAAATCTGCGGTTCGACCCACGAGCACGACGTTTCGGCGGCCGTCGACGCCGGCGCCGACGCGGTCGGCGTGATCGCGGACGTGCCGGTCGATACACCCCGCGAGGTCGACGCCGAGCGCGCTCGGGAACTGCTCGCTGCGGTCCCGCCGCTCGTCACCGGCGTGCTCGTGACGATGTCCGAGACGCCCGACGATGCGATCGACCTCGTAGACACCGTCGAACCCGACGCCGTCCAGCTCCACGGCGATCTCTCGCCCGAGGCGGCCGCGACGGTTGCCGACACCGTCTCGGCGTCGACGATCAAGGCGGTCGACGCCGACGAGCCGGAGCGCTGTCTCGCCTACGACGACGCTGTAGACGCCTTACTTGTCGACTCGGTCGACGCCGAGGGCGGCGGCGGCACCGGCGATACCCACGACTGGGAGCGCACGCGCGAGGCCGTCACCGACGCCGAGTCGCCCGTGATCCTCGCCGGCGGGCTGACGCCGGAGAACGTCGCAGAGGCCGTCGAAACCGTCTCACCGTTTGGTGTCGACGTGGCCAGCGGAGTTGAGCGCGAACGTAGTGAGAGCGATGCACGTCAGGGAGTGGAACGGACTGACGAAGTTGAGCGTAGCGAGCGCAACGCTGACGGCCGCAAGGACGCCGACGCGGTGGCCCGCTTCGTGGCGAACGCGACCGGCCGACCGGAGGTGCTCGCCCGATGAGCGCCGACCTGACGCCCGGACGAGAGAAGTTCGGCCAGCACGTCGCGGACGCGACCCGCGGCGACGACGGAACTGACGCGGCCGTCGTCAGAACGACGGTCGATCTCGACATCGAGACGACGCCGCTATCGGCCTACGCCGCGCTGACAGGGCGGACGACCGACTGCCCGCCTGCCGAGTACGCCTTTCTGCTGGAGAGCGCCGGCAAGACGGCGTCCAGCGATCCCGACGGCGCGTTCCGTCCGACGGCGGCCTCGGCCGACCGCCACGCCCGGTTTTCGTTCGTCGGCTACGACCCCGCCGCCGTCGTGACGGTCGACCCCGACGAGACTGATGTCGAGGTGCTCGGCGACGACCGATACGACGACCTGATCGATCCCACCGACGGCGACGCCACCGAAACGCTGCGCTCGGCGCTCCCGGACGCCGAACTCGCGGGCTTCGAGAACGGCGACCGGCGCCAGCTCGACGGCGGCCTCGTCGGCTTTCTGTCCTACGACGCCGTCTACGACCTCTGGCTCGACGAGGTCGGTGTCGATCACCCCGACTCGCGGTTCCCCGACGCCCAGTTCGTGCTCAACACGAAGACGCTCGTGTTCGACGAGGTCGCCGAGACGCTCTCGCTGGTGTTCACGCCGGTCGTCCGCCCCGACGACGATGTCGATGCGATCTACGACGACCTCGTCACCGAGGCCGAGCGCGTCGCAGAGGTGCTCGACGCCGCTGCCGATCCCGAATGTGGCCCGTTCGTGCGCGACCGGGAGGACGCCGGACCGCAAGCGGAGTACGAGGACGCCGTCCGCGCGGCCAAAGAGCACGTGCTCGACGGCGACATCTATCAGGCCGTCGTCTCCCGCAAGCGCGAGCTGTACGGGGATGTCGACCCGCTGGGATTCTACCGAGCGCTCCGAGACGTCAACCCCTCGCCGTACATGTATCTGCTCGGCTACGACGACCTGACCGTCGTCGGCGCCAGCCCCGAGACGCTCGTCTCGGTCGAGGACGAGACGGTCACTGCAAACCCCATCGCGGGCACCTGCTCGCGCGGGGCGAGTCCCGTCGAGGACCGCCGACTCGCCGGCGAGATGCTCGCCGACGGCAAGGAACGGGCCGAGCACACGATGCTCGTCGATCTGGCGCGCAACGACGTGCGCCGGGTCAGCGAATCCGGCTCCGTTCGGGTCGACGAGTTCATGAACGTGCTCAAATACTCGCACGTCCAGCACATCGAGAGCACCGTCACCGGTCGTCTCTCGCCCGACGCCGACGCCTTCGACGCGACGCGGGCGTCGTTCCCCGCGGGGACGCTCTCGGGCGCGCCCAAGATCCGCGCGATGGAGATCATCGACGACCTCGAACGCGAGGCACGCGGCCTCTACGGCGGCGGCGTGGGCTACTTCTCGTGGACCGGCGACGCCGACGTTGCGATCGTCATCCGAACCGCGACGATCGAGCACGGCGCCGACGAGGACCGGATCACAGTGCAGGCCGGTGCCGGACTGGTCGCAGACAGCGATCCGACCGCCGAGTACGAGGAGACCGAGCAGAAGATGGACGGCGTGCTGACCGCGCTCGATCGGATCGAGCGCGACCCGGACGCCGATGGTGAGGCGACGCCGAAGGATGCCGACGACGGAGCGGCGCCGAAGAACGCCGATGCGACGACCGAACCGGAGGTGAGTCGATGAGCGACGCCGGAGGGCAGACGACCGACGACGATGTCGCCGTCGCCGCGGCGTCCGACGGGCTGCGGGTGCTGTTCGTCGACAACTTCGACTCGTTCACGTACAACCTCGTCGAGTATGTCGAGGAGGCGTTGCTTGCCTCCTCTGACCACGCAAACTCTGATGATTCTGAAGACGTGCGCGGGCACACCGAAACCAAGGTCGTCCGCAACACCGCGAGCATCGATGAGATTCGCGCGTTCGATCCCGACGCCGTTATCATCAGCCCCGGACCGGGTCACCCCAAGAACGACCGTGACGTCGGCGTCACGATGGACGTGCTGCGCGATCTCAGTCCCGACGTACCGACGCTCGGCGTCTGTCTGGGTCTCGAAGCCGCCGTCTACGCTTACGGCGGGACGGTCGGACGCGCGCCCGATCCGATCCACGGGAAGGCGTCGTCGATCGACCACGACGAAACGGGCGTGTTCGCGGGGCTCGACCAAGGACTTCGCGGCGGCCGCTATCACTCGCTGGTCGCCACCGAAGTGCCCGAGTGTTTCGAGGTGACCGCGACGGCTGAGCATGGTGACGAGGAGCTCGTGATGGGGATTCGCCACCGCGAGCACCCGATCGAGTGCGTCCAGTTCCACCCCGAGAGCGTACTCACTTCGGCGGGCCACGACATCATCGAGAACTTCCTGTCGACGGTGCAGTAGCTGATCGGCCAACTGGCGAACAGGCGGCGATTACGAGTCTACCGCGGCGTGCCACACACCCGCCTCGACCGCGGCAGGACAACTTGTCAGAACATAGGCCCGCTGGTCGCCGCATCGGTGATAAACGTGTTCCGGCGTCGCGCGGCACAACCGACTTTGTCGTCTTGTAGCGCTCAGAGCACGCCGGCACCCGCCATGCTGGCCACGAACAGCACGGCCGCGGCAGTGCCGGCGAGCAGTAGGAGTTTCCAAGCCAAGTTGAGTAACAATCGCGCGGCGAACACGACGACGATAGCGACCGCGATCACGCCGAGCAACTGCGCGGCGGGATCTGAGGGAAGCGATTGGGCGACGACCGGTCCTGTGCCGAGCACGCCGACGAGACTGTTCATGCGCCGAATATGTCGTCGCCCGCTCATAACTGTTCCCCCGGTCTGACTCGGGGATCTCGCAGACTGGTTCGCTCCGGTAACTGTCGAGTGTGCAGACGCCGATTGACGGTCGGCGTCCCGCCGTCGCTCCGATTTTACTTTCACTGCGGATCGACTAGGCTTAATAACCCGGGACGCTTCCGGTTCGACAAGGCCGGACCCCCACAGTCAGGGGCTTGCCGAACGTACGCACACACGACACCGAGATCCGTCTATGCAACTGAAGTTGTAGTTGTGCAAGCTTGGGCGATTCAGGGTGTTTTATGAGGTTCCATCCAGTAGGCAATGTCCGTCCACAACTACCCCGAACCATGACGCACACAACCCACAAAACCGCACGAGAGTATCGTGACGCGCCCGAGGTGGGCGCCGCATGAGCGACGCCGAACTGACCGCCGACGAGCTGACCCTGCCGATCAAGCGCACCGACGGCGACACGCTGGAAGAACGGCTGACCGGGAACGCCTACGAGAACATCCTGCCGGCCCGGTACCTTCGTAAGGACGCCGACGGCGAACTGATCGAATCCCAAGAGGATCTCTTCGAGCGCGTCGGAAAGAACATCGCGCTCGCGGAAGCCGTCTACGAGGCGCGCAATCAGGACACCGAGATCACGGTCACGCCCGACCAGCTCAAGCCCGACCATCCCCGCCGCGACGAACTCGCCGCGGAGGTCTTCGGCAAGGGCACTACCGCGGACGACGACGCCGAGGCGACGCTCTCTATCTACAACGTCAACAAGTTCGCCTACGACACCGTCGTCCCCGAACTCCCCGACGACATTCAAACGCACGTCGAGAACATCTCCGAGGAGTTCCAGGGCATGATGGAGAATCTCGACTTCATGCCGAACTCGCCGACCCTTATGAACGCCGGCGACGAACTCCAGCAACTGTCTGCGTGTTTCGTCGACTCGCCCGAAGACGACATCGACGACATCCACCAGACCGCAAAGGAGGCCGCACAGGTCTTCCAGAGCGGCGGCGGCATGGGCTATGCCTTCTGGCGACTGCGCCCCTACGGCGACGCCGTCGGCTCGACCGGCGGCATCGCGTCGGGGCCGATCACGTTCATGCGCACGTACGACCAGATGTGCGAGACGATCGCACAGGGTGGCGCCCGGCGCGGCGCCCAGATGGGCGTCATGCGCGTCTCTCACCCCGATGTCATCCAGTTCATCCACGCGAAGAACAAGGACGTCTCGCTGGCCGAGACGCTGCGCCTGAACGACCCCGACGACTTCACGCACAACTCCTTCGAGGACGCCTTAGAGGAGGCCCGCGAACTCATCGACGACGAGGGCAAGGTTCCCAAGCACCTTCGTAACGCCGTCGAGGGCCACCTCTCGAACTTCAACATCTCCGTCGGCGTCACCGACGCCTTCATGGAGGCGCTGAAAGCCGGCGAGGAGTTCACGTTCACCAACCCCCGCACCGGCGAGCCCCACATCGCCACCCCCGAGACCAAGGAACTGTACGACATGTTCGGGCTCGGCGAGCACGTCGAGGTCGGCGAGGAACTGTCGATTCCGGCCCAAGAACTCTGGGACGACATCGTCGAGGGCGCCCACGAGAACGGCGAACCCGGCGTGATCTACCTCGAACGCGTCAACAAGGAACACTCCTTCGACGTCGAGGAACACCCCGACCACCGGATCCTCGCCACGAACCCTTGCGGCGAGCAGCCCCTCGAAGAGTACGAGGCCTGTAACCTCGGGCACATCAACCTCTCGACGCTCGCAGATCAGCAGGCGCCCGACTGGCGCGTCTGGTCGGCCGAGCACGCCGACGAGTACGACAGCATCGAGGCCGCCGTCGACGCGTTCTTGGAGGAGGCCGTCGACTTCGAGGAGTTCGACCGCCGGATCGAGATGGGCACCCGATTCCTCGAAAACGTCGTTACGATGTCTGACTTCCCGGTCGAGAAGATCGAGCAGAAGGTCCGGGAGATGCGCAAGATCGGCCTCGGCGTCATGGGTCTGGCTCAGCTGTACATCCAGCTCGGCGTCGAGTACGGTAGCGACGAGGGCAACGAGATCGCTCGGCAGGTCATGCGCCACATCAACCACGGCTCGAAGTGGGCCTCCCACGAACTCGCCGAGGAACGCGGCTCCTTCGACGAGTGGGACAACTCGAAGTACGCGAACCCCACCGAGTACCGCGAGTGGTTCGAGCGCCAGACCGGTCTCGACGCCGACGAGTGGGAAGACGGCTTCGCCGTGCGCAACCACAACACGACGACGATCGCCCCCACCGGGACGACCTCGATGGTCGGCAACACCACGGGCGGTTGCGAACCCATCTACAACGTCGCCTACTACAAGAACGTCTCCGACGACGTGCAGGGCGACGAGATGCTCGTCGAGTTCGACGACTACTTCCTCCGCGTTCTGGAGGAGAACGACCTCGACGTCGAGGCGGTCAAGCAAGAGGCCCAAGAGCAGATGGCCAACAACGCCTTCGACGGCGTCGCCGGCCTCTCGACGGTCCCGGACGCGGTCGGCGAGCTGTTCGTCACCACCGGCGACCTCTCGGCCAAACAGCACGCCGGCGTGCAGGTCGCCTGTCAGGAAGGCGTCGACTCGGCGATCTCGAAGACCGTCAACGCGCCCAACGACTCGACGGTCGCGGACGCCCAAGACGTGTTCGAGTACATCTACGACCACGGCGGCAAGGGCGTCACCTACTACCGCGACGGCACCCGCAGCAAGCAGGTGCTGACCACGCGCGCGAAGAACACCGACTTCGCCGACGAGTCCGAGGCCGCAGAAGCGCTGATCGAACAGATTCAGGACGTGTTCGGCGGCATCGAGGGCTTCCTCGAGAACGAGGACGTGCAGGCCGCACTCGACCGACAGGTCGAGGAACTGGTCGATCTCGCCGACGGCGACACCGATCTCGCCGAGCAGTACGCGAAAAAGCGCGCGCGTCCCGACGTGCTCCACGGCGTCACCCAGCGCATCGACACGGGCTACGGCAAGCTCTACGTCAACATCAACGAGGACGAGGACGGCCGGCCGTTCGAGCTCTTTGCCAACATCGGCAACTCCGGCGGCTTCACCGCCTCCTTCACCGAGGCGCTGGCCAAGACGATCTCGACGGCGCTGCGCTCGGGCGTCGACCCCGAGGAGATCGCCGACGAACTGCAGGGCATCCGGTCGCCGAAGGTCGCCTGGGACAAGGGCGAGCAGATCCAGTCGATCCCCGACGCCGTCGGCACCGCGATGCGCCGGTATCTCGACGGCGAGATCGAGAAGGCCTATCCTCAGCAACAGAGCCTCACCGAACTCGAAGACGAGGCAGAAGCGCGTGACGCCGCTGCCGAGACCGAACCCGACGGCGGCGTCGCGGCCGCCGAGGGCGACGCCGAGCAGACCTCGGCGTCCCAAGATCTGATCGACGCCGGCGAGAGCCCCGAGTGTCCCGACTGTGGCTCGCTCTCGCTGTACTACTCCGAAGGCTGCAAGACCTGCGAGTCTTGTGGCTGGTCGGAGTGCTGAATCCGGTCGAATCGCTAACAGGACGGCGTCAGACGACCGTCTGACGTGCCAGTGCGCTTTTTAATTGGGTCGCTCTATGCGACCGTAGATGCCGTCGCTCCGTATCGACGTTTCCGAGTCGGTGCTCCGAAAGCTCGACACCGAACGCGATCTACTTGGCTTCGAGTCCCGCGAGGCGTATCTGCGCTGGATTCTCGACCACCGGACGAGTATCGACACCGGATCGGACCGCGACCGGACGCTCTCGGCGTACGCCGACCGCGTCGAAGAGCTAGAGGCGAAACTCGATGCGGATGCCGACACTCGGGAGCCGACCTCCGATGCGTCGGACGGCGATGCGTCCGGCCGCGATCAGGACGCCGACGATGCGCGCGCCACCGCGGCCGACGATGCAGAGGCCGTCGAGCACAATCTCGCGCCGGGCGAGGCGCGTATCACCGACGACTCGGTGAACGAGTTGGCGACCGAACTCGCCGGCGTCGAGGGCGAGCGCCTCGATGCCTTCGCCCGCGAGGCGGTGGTCGAGATGGGGTCCCAACTGCAGGGCAGCCCCGAGAGCGGGTTGACCTACCGCTCGGACGCCACCCTTCCCAGCGCCGACAGCGACCGGCCGGGCGAGGAGATCACCGACCTCGACGAGCTGGCGGTGCCGGGCCACGACGCCGCGCTCGTCGAGCGACGCCGGAGCGCAGTGGGGGCGGCGCTGGCGCTGTTGCGCGAGCGCGAGCAAGCCCGGCGCTCGGATTTCGTCGACGCGCTGTACGACGAGCGGCCGGCGGGCTACGAGACGGCCGATTCGTGGTGGGGCTGTGTCAAGCGCGGCCTCCGACAGGTCGACCGCGTGCGTCCCGCCGGTGAGCATCGGCGCGTCTGGGAGTTCCACACGACGCCGGGGCGGGTGACGCGGCTTCCGAGCCGGGAGTGAGCCCCGCGAGATCGGTGTGAGCTACCAGTCGAGCGAGCCGCCCGATTGGTACTCCGTGACTTGGCTCTCGAAGAAGTTCTTCTCCTTGTTGAGATCGACCTGTTCGCTCATCCAGTCGAAGGGGTTCGCGGTGCCGTACTCGTCGGGCATCTCCAACTGTGCGAGCCGGCGGTCGGCGACGTACTCGACGTACTCGGCGAACTGTTCGGGACCCATCCCGAGGATTTCGTCGGGGCAGGCGGCCTCGGCGTAGGCCTGTTCGAGGTCGACCGCCGTCGTGATCTGCTCGCGCAGTTCGGCCTCGAACTCGTCGGTCCAGACATCGGGCTGTTCGGCGCGGATCTGCTCGATCAGGTCGACGCCGAAGCCGACGTGGAGCGACTCGTCGCGCATGATGTACTCGAACTGCTCGCCGACGCCGACCATCTTGTTCTGGCGCTTGAGCCCGAGCATCATGGCGAAGCCGGCGTAGAAGAAGATCCCCTCCATGATGACGTAAAAGCCGACGAGGTCCCGGAGGAGCGCGCGAACGTCCTCGGTCGTCTCAATCGAGAAGTCGTCCCGGTCGATCGCCTGCGTGAGATCGACGACGAAGTCGTCTTTGCGTTCGATGGCGGGGATGCGGTCGTACATGCCGTACATGTACTCGGGGTCGAACCCCAGCGAGTCACAGCAGTAGATGAACGTGTCCGTGTGGATCGCCTCCTCGTAGGCCTGCCGGAGCAGGTACTGGCGACACTCCGGCGCCGTGACGTACTCGTACAGCGCCAGCACGATGTTGTTCGCGGTCAGCGACTCGGCCGTCGAAAAGAAGCCGAGGTTCCACTCGACGAGCCGGCGCTCGGCGTCGGTGAGTTCGTCGCCGTTCCACTGGGAAACGTCGTCTTGCATCGGCACCTCGGCGGGCACCCAGTTGTTGGCGACGCCGGCCTCGTAGTACTCGCGGGCCCAGTCGTAGTCGATCGGCAGTATCTTGTTCGGGTCGTGTTCGGCGTCGTGGTTGAGAATCGGCATGGTTGGAGAGTGTTGGGTTCGATTTGATCACTGGCAGGCGTCGCAGGTCGGGTCCTCGACGGCACAGAGTTCGTCGTCGCTCGATGCCGTTGTGGAATCGCCGCCGGACGCCGCGGCCGCATCGCCGTCGGACGGCGGCGCCGAGCCGCCGTCGGCTCTCGACGACGAATCGGCATCGCCGTCAGTGCTGTCCGACGCCGGGCGCGCCGTCGCGTCGGCATCACTGCCCGTCCCGCCGTCGCGGTGCTGTGTCTTGCCGTACTCGTCCATGTCCAGCGTCGACTTCTCGATCTGGGAGGCGCCCAGCGTCCGAAGGTAGTACGTCGTCTTCAGACCCAGTCGCCACGCCGTCCGGTAGATGTCGTCGAGCATCGAGCCGTCGGTCGAGGGGAAAAAGACGTTGTGGGACACCGACTGGTCGATCCACGTCTGGCGGTGGGCGGTGAGCCGGAGCTGGTGGCGCGGGTCGATCTCGAACGCGCCGCGGTACAGTTCCTTGAGCTCGTCGGGAACGCGGTCGATCTCTTGGATCGAGCCGTCGTGGTACTTGAGCTGGTCGACCAGCTCGTCGTCCCAGAGGTCGCGGGCCTGCAGGTCCTCGACGAGCTGATCGTTGATCACGGTGAAGTCCCCGCTCATGTTGGACTTGACGTAGAGGTTCGAGTACACCGGCTCGATCGACGGCGTCGTCCCGTTGATCGTCGAGATCGTCGCCGTCGGCGCGATCGCCATCGTGTTGGAGTTGCGCATCCCGTGGGTCTCGACGTGCTCGCGGACGGCGTCCCAGTCCAGCGTCTCCTCGCGCTCTGTGGGCACTCGCTGGCTCCGCTCGCGTTCGAGCAGGTCGACGGTGTCCTGTGGCAGAATGCCCCGGTCCCACTTCGAGCCCTCGTAGGACTCGTAGGTGCCCCGTTCGGCCGCGAGCTTCGAGGAGTTCAGGATGGTGTGATACGAGACGAACTCCTGCCAGCGGTTGGCGTACTCGACGGCGTCCTCGCCGCCCATCGGGACGCCGAGTTGCATGAGTGCGTCGTGAAAGCCCATCGTCCCGAGTCCGACGGGTCGATGACGCATGTTCGACGCTTCGGCCTCGTCGGTCGGGTAGAAACAGAGGTCGACGACGTTGTCGAGCATGCGCGTCGCCGTCTCGATCGTCTCGGCGAGGCGATCGCGGTCGAGTTCGGCGTCGCCGCGCTCGCCGGGGCTGTCGTCTCCATTCCCCTCCTCGACGTGCGTGGCGAGGTTCACGCTCCCGAGGTTACAGACCGCGTGCTCGTCGGCGCTCGTGTTGAGCGTGATCTCGGTACAGAGGTTCGACGAGTGGACGACGCCGGCGTGGTCTTGCGGGCTGCCGATGTTGCAGGGATCCTTGAACGTGATCCACGGGTGGCCCGTCTCGAACAGCCGGGTCAGCATCGTCCGCCACAGCTCGGCGGCGTCGACGCGCTCGTACTGCCGGAGTTCGCCGTTGTCGGCCTGCTCTTCGTACTTGCGGTAGATATCGGCGAAGTCCTCGCCGTAGGTCTCGTGGAGCTCGGGCACTTCGTCGGGCGAAAACAGCGTCCACTCCTCGTCGGCCTCGACGCGCTCCATGAACAGGTCGGGCACCCACGCGGCCGTGTTCATGTCGGGCGTCCGCCGGCGCTCGTCGCCGGTGTTGCGCTTGAGATCGAGGAACGACTCGAAGTCCAGATGCCAGCACTCCAGATAGCCACAGGCCGCGCCGCGGCGCTTGCCCGAGCGGTTGATCGCCGCGGTCACGTCGTTGCTGATCCGGAGGAACGGCACCGTCCCGGTCGACTCGACGCCCGTCGATTCGATGAGCGCGCCGTCGGCCCGGAGGTTCGTCCAGTCGTTGCCCAGCCCGCCGCTCCACTTCGAGAGGACGGCGTGGTGCTTGTACGCCTCGAAGATCCCCTCCAGATCGTCCTCGATGGTCGTCAGGTAACACGAAGATAGCTGCGGATGGGTCGTCCCGCTGTGGAACAGCGTCGGCGAGGACGGCGTGAACTCCAGTTTCGAGAGGACTTCGTAGAACTCCACGGCGCGGGCCTGCGGGTCGTCTTCCTCCAGCGCCAGTCCCATCGCAACCCGCATCCAGAACACCTGTGGCAGTTCGAGGCGCTCGCCGTCGGCGGTCTTGAGGAAGTACCGCTGATACAGCGTATCGAGCGCCATGTACTCGAACAACTCGTCTCGGTCCGGTTCCAGCGCCGCGGCGAGTCCCTCGATGTCGAAGCGCTCGGCCATCCGCTCGTCGAGCAGGTCGGCCTCGATGCCGCGGTCGATCAGTTCGCCCAGCGAGTCGCGGTAGGCCGAATCGAGGGCGTCCCCGGAAAGGTCCTCACCGAGAATCTCCTCGCAGTAGCGCGCTCGGAACACCGCGGCGGCGACGCGCTTGTATTCGGGCTCGCGTTCGATCCGGGCGGTCAGCACCTGCAGGACGCCCTCGTAGATCTCCTCGCGGGGCGCGCCCGCGTAGAGGTTGCGCTCGGCCGTCGAGACGATGTCCTCGACGGTCTCGTCGGGCAGCACGTCCTCGAAGTCGTCGCTCGCCCGTTCGACGATCGAACGGATCTCGTCGGTCGTAGATGTCGCGTGTTGGCTCATAGCTGTCGTACGGTCGAATGTGCGACGCTCGGGTGCCGTCCATCAGATCGACAGCGTCGCCACTATCGACGGGCCGGGCCAGTGCGGTCGCGGTCGTCACGCCGCTTCGTCAGCGACGGTCGTCGCCTCGGCGGCGGCGTCGCAGTCTGCCGGCCAGCGTCGCCACTGTGGACACTGACTGCATCCCCGAGCGTCGCGTTCGACTCTATCGGTTGTGCTGTCGGGATCGACATAAAGGTTTCTACTACAATTTCAGTAGATCAACTCAGATTGTATTACGGCGTCGTCGCACTGCTCGTCCTCGCCGAGAAGACACAAGGCGCTCGGCACCATTTCGGTGGGTATGGCCGAGGACGGCGCCGCGGGCGGTCGCCCCTGCCCGATCTGTGAGGAGCCGCTGTACAAGCGCCACTGCAAGTACGTCTGCCCGCAACACGGCGTCATCATGGACTGCGCGGATACGTTCTGGAACTAGATGTCTGCGCCCCGACCTCGGAAGCGCTCGTAGGCCGGCCCGGCGAGCAACAGCGCGGCCGCGGCGGTCGTGGCGACTGCCAGCGGCGTTCCGACGCCGCCGAGCCCTCGCGCGGTGATCGTCGACAGCGAACTGCCGACGACGACGGCCGCGACGGTCCACGGAATCTCGCCCACGAGCACGCCGAGCGCGAACGTCCGAAACCGCATCGCGGATAGCCCCGCCGCACAGCTCACGGCGTCGGCCGGGATCGGCGCCAACCGCGCCGCGACGACGCCGCGCAGATCGCCGACCGAGCCGAAGTAGCCGCCGCCCATCTCGGCGAGCCGCGCGATCGCCCCCGCGTCGCTTCCCTCGCCCATCCAGCGCGCGACGAAAAAGGGCGGCGCCGACGTGAGGACTGCCCCGGCGAGCCCAACCGGGACGCCCGCGGCGATGCCGAGACCGTAGCCCACGACGACCGCCACCAGCGTCGGCGGCCACAGCGCGAGCGGGCGAACGAGATACAGCGCCGCGACGACGGCGACGAACGTCGCTGGGTCCTGCGCTGCGGCGTCGACGGCGTCGACCGCGGCTGCCGGCGAGGCGGTCAGCGCGACGGCGACGACGACGGCGAGCAGGCCGACGCCCGCCAGCGATCGCCGCGTTCCCGGTTGCATCACTCCCGAGATGTCGGGCGCCCCTTGAACCTCTTTTGGTGGCGCGCAACGGGACGGCAGTCTGCTTCCCCGGCGCTGGCGGACGCCGCTTGCGCCGCGGCGTCGCCGCGCCGCGCAACGCTTAATCCGCTCGGCCGTGCAGTGACTGCCAGAAGGCATGGACGGCGACCCCGTCGAGGTGGCACTCGAACTGCTCCGCGCGCTCGAACACGAGGAGCTGAGCGTCGCCGACGCGGTCGACCGCATCGAGACGGTGACGACCCATCCGGCGACGACCCGCGAGATCCTCGACACCGCCGAAAAGCGCGGCATCATCGAGCGCGAGGACGGCATCATCCGACCGCAGGGGCGCACGTACGTCAGCTTCGAGAGCCAAGTCGTCCAAAAAGAGGGAGAGTTCGAGTGCCGGCGCTGTGGCGCCGGGCTGTCGACCGGTCACTTCATCCGCTTCGACGCGGGTGATCTCGGTCCCTTCGGCTCCTCGTGCATCCGCAAAGTCACCGGCCGCGACTGAGTTCTTCGACCAGTTGCTCGATGACGCGGCGCTGCTCGTCGAGGCGCTCGTTTTGCTGCTCGACCACAGCTCGCAGCTCCGCGACTTCGGCCGCGAGGTCGTCGTGATCGCTCGCTGGCTCGTCCGACTCGGCGGGCTCGAACCCGGCGTCCTCGAAGTCGAACGACGATTCCTCGGACTCCGAACTCTCCCCGCGTTCCTCGCTGGCGTCCGCTTGCGCCGTCTCGGCTGCCTTCGATTGCTGGCTCGTCGACGCCTCGGTCGCCGCTGCTGACTGCTGGGTGGCGTCCGCGGACCCCGTGTTCGAGGCCGTTTGCGCGTCCGCTTGGTCGACCGCTTCGTTCCGTGCCGTCGCGCTCGCCCCCCCGACGGCGTCGCGGTCCGTGCTCGACGCCGCGGCGTCGGCCGCCTCGTCCGTCAGGTCCTCGTCGTCGGGCGCCGGCGGGTTGGCTTCGAGCGGGTCGACGCCCTCGCCGAAGTCGACGTTCGAGGTCGCGTCGGCGTCCTCGTCGAGCGTCTCGTCGGGTGCGACGGCCGCCCGCAGCTCGTCCATCGAGTTCACGTCGTAGTAGCCGTACAGCGCTTGGGTCAACCGCTCGCGCACTTCGCGGGCGTGTTCCTTGGGCGCCTTGATACGCTGCTGGCGGCCGTCGACTTCCAGCACGATCTGGGTGGCGACGCTGCCCTCCTCGAAGGTGAGATCGGTCACGTCGTCGTAGTGGAACTCCTCGTAGTCCTCGTCCCAGACGACTTCGCCGATGTGCTTGACCAGTCGCTCGCTGGTGATGACCAGCGTCAGCTCGCTGAAGCGGTAGGTCTTGACGACCGTTTCGCCGGGGTCGGTGACGCCGCCGGCGTTCATGATCCCCGCCAGCACCGGGTGGAGCGCCCGCTCGGCGCTGTTCGAGGGCAGGGTGAACTCCTTGGTCCCGTCGAGTGGGTACTCCAGGCTAAAGCGCGTCTTGCGGCGTCCCTCCTTGACGGTCAGTCGCTCGGCCTCGTGAGGGTACTCCTCGACCGTCTCGTCGCTCAACAGCCCTTCGGCCCGGTAGATCAGCGTTCGCGTCGGCGTGATGTACAGCACGTCCTCGCCACCGAGTGCCACTTCCGCGGCGACCGTCTCGCCGTCGAGTGTCGATTCGACTACACCGGGTACGCTCATGCACCATTCTTTTTCCCCCATAGCTTAAAACCGCGGGCCGTTCGACACGGGTTCGTTCGGGCGAGACTCACACGCTCGCCCGCCGGAGATGAGAAGCTTAAAGGTAATCACCGGACAACTCCGAGTCGAGCCCGGGTGGCTTAGCTGGACATAGCGCCGCACTCATAGGGTTCTGAGCTTCGGTGCGGCTCGCCTTGGAAGCCTCTCATGTCCGTACGAGGACTGCCGAGCCTCGAACCTGGGACATGCGGAGATCGAGGGTTCGGAGCCCTCCCCGGGCACTTTCTCACACACGTCGCGAACCTCGTGTGAGCGACAGCTCCGTGAGAAAGTGCTCGGAACGCTCCGAACCCGCAGGCTCTCGTGAGTGAGCGATGCGAACGAACGAGAGTACGGGAGAGCTGTGCTCTCCCGGAAGTTCGCGAGCCCTCCCAAGCTCACCTCACCATCGCTCTCTGCCTCGCACCTAGGTATTTCAGTATCACCGCCCAGAGTACGATCCGATGACAGAACAGGACGCGGTCCGGCTCGGCGTCGTCGGGCTCGGATTTATGGGACAGACGCACGCGACAAACGCCGAGGAGCTCGGCCACGAGGTCGTCGCCGGAACCGACCTCGACCCCGACGCCCGCGAGGCGTTCGCAGCGACGTACGACGCGGCGACCTACGAGGACGTCGACGAGATGTACGACGCCGAGGCGTTAGACGCCGTCGCCGTCTCGACGCCGAACGCCTACCACGAGTCGGCGGCCGTCGGCGCGCTCGAACGCGACATCGACGTGCTCTGCGAGAAGCCGCTGGCCGATACGCTCGACAGCGCCGAGCGGATCGCCGCCGCCGCAGACGACTCGGACGGGTTTTGCGCCGTCAACTTCCACAATCGGTTCTCGCCCGCCGCGGAGATGTTCACCGGCTACCAGTCCGAAGGACGCTTCGGCAAGATCAGCCACGTTCGGGCGAACTACGTCCGCAGCCGTGGCATCCCCGGCGTCGGCTCGTGGTTCACCGACGAGTCCGTCTCCGGCGGGGGCGCCGTCGTCGACATCGGCGTCCACGCCATCGACTTCGCGCTGTATCTCATGGGCTATCCCCGCGTCGAGGAGGTGTTCGCGGTCACGCGGAGCCAGTTCGGCGACCGCGAGGACTACGTCGATCCCGGTGACTGGTACGACGAGACCGAGGACGCCGTCTTCGACGTCGAGGACTCCGCGACGGCGACGATCCGCTGTGCCGACGACCGGACGATCTCGCTGGAGGTCGCGTGGGCCGCAAACGAGCCCGAGTCACAGGAAGTCGTCGCCCGCGGCACCGACGCCGGTGCGCGGCTCGAACTCGGCGGCGACGAGCTGACCGTCTTCGACGCGGGCCGTGCGGGCACCGACCATCTCCGCGAGTCGACGATGTCCGGCGCGTCGCTGGACCACGCCGGCTGGGAGGGGTCGGCAAAGCAGTTCCTCGACGCCGTCGGCGGCGAGGCGCCGCCGCTGAACACCGTCGACGAGGCCCTGACCGTCCAGCGCGTGATCGACGCCATCTACCGATCGGCCGACTCGGGCTCTTGTGTCTCGGTCGCTCCCGACCGAGCGTAGGCCGATTTCCGGCAGACGGACGTTTTTGCACCCGGTCGTGCAACCATCGGTATGGAGTACACCACGCTGGGATCGACCGGGATGGATGTCAGCCGGATCTGTCTGGGCTGTATGAGCTTCGGATCGAGCGACTGGCGCGAGTAGGTCCTCGACGAGGACGAAAGCCGCGAGATAATCGAGCGCGCGATCGATCTGGGCGAGAACGAGGAGTATCTCTACGAGCATCCCTACCGCGAGGGTGGCGGCCCCGAAATCAACGAGCGCGTCGCCGAACTCGCCGCCGAGAAAGGCGTCACGATGGCCCAGATCGCGCTGGCGTGGCTGCTCCACAAGGACTGGGTCGACGCGCCGATCGTCGGCACCACGAGCGTCGAGCACCTCGAAGACGCCGTCGAAGCGCTCTCGATCTCGCTGTCCGAGGGCGATATGGCGTATCTCGAAGAGCCCTACGAGCCGGTGCGCGTGTCGGGTCACGAGTAGCGACCGGGCTGTCCCGCCTACGCATTACAGGCGTACGGCCGACACCACTCCTTTCACTGCTGGCGTCGTACAGGCGTGAGTGAGCGACTCCAGATCCCCTCCCGGAACCGAGGGTGTGATGTACTGGCTGCTCCTGTCGGGGAACCGACTTCTGTTGGCTGCGGGCGTCGTCGCGGTGATCACGGCGGCGACGCTGGCGATCCTGTGGACGTTCGGCGTCGCGGCCGTCTTACCTCGGAGTCCGATGAACTTCGTGTACAGCTCGCTGCTTACGGGCAACCTGACACTGCTGACGGTCGTGCTTTCGATCAACCAACTCGTCCTATCGCGGGAGCTGGGCGATCCGGGGACGCTCAGACAGCGCGTCGATGCGACGCTCAATTTCCGGTCGGAGGTCGAGGAGACCACTGCGGCGAGCGTGACGCCCAAATCGCCCGGGGCGTTCCTCCGGCACCTCCACGAGAGCGTCGCCGACGAGGTCGACGCCGTCGAGGAGATGCTGCACGATGTTGACGACGCCGACGCCGACCGACGGCTCAGTTCCGTGACCGACTCTCTGCGGCGCGACATCCGGCGAGTCAATCGGACGCTCGACGACGAGGCCGACTCCATCTTCGCCGTCATCGGCGCGACGCTGTCGACGACCCACGCGGAGCAATTAAACGACATCGAACGGGTGCGGGCGGGTTGTGACGACTCGCTGCCCGATACGTTGCCGGTGCGCTTGGAGCGTATCAGGGACGCGCTGCTCCAGATCGATGTCGCCCGCAACTACTTCCGGACGATCTACGTCCAGAAGGAACTTGCCTACCTCTCTCGGGTGCTCCTGTACGTCGGTGTCCCCGCGATAGCGGCCAGCGGGCTCTCCCTGCTGGTGTACAACGCCGGCTATGTCACTCCCGCCTCGGCGTCGCTGTACGCCGCGCTCGTCGCCGTTACGGTTCCTCTGGGATTCGCGCCGCTGGCGATCCTTTTTGCCTTCGTCCTTCGGCTCTCGTGGATCGCACAGCGGACGTCTGCGATCCCACCGTTCTCCGCGGACACCGACTACCGCCCCTGAGTTCGAGAGCACTTATCGTCGGCGCAGTTGCAAAAAAGTGACCGCCGCACGTTCTGATCGCTCCGTCTCGACGCGGTTTCGGATCCGGTTTACGACGCCATTTCTCGGCAGCTCTCGGCGCACTCCCGGACCACGTCGGCACAGACCTGACAGTGGTGGTGGTCGTGGCGCTCGCACTCCTCGGCGCATTCTTCACAGACCTCGGCGCACACGTCTGCGAGATGCTGGCTGTAACCGGACTCGCGGGCCATAAAGCGAGCGTGCATGCTGGCGATGTCGGCTACGTCTCGACAGAGCCGGATGCACCGCGCCATGTCCTCGTCCTCGTCGAGGCACTCGTCTGCGCACCACTCGCAGGTCTCTGCGGCCTCGAAGCAGTTCTCTAAGCAGTCCCGTTCGGCGTCGTTCAGGTGGTCGATTTCGGATGAGATTTCTGCTAGTGACATCGCATGCTAGGCCGCCACGGGAGCCCTTTTGACCGTTTTCGTTATCGAGATTGACTTTTCGGACGGCCGCTCATGCTCTCGTTGCCAGCCCCTCACGTTCCCTCCGGATGCCCCGCGACGGCCCACGTCGCCGCCGTCACCACGAGCAGTCCGACGGTCAGCGCGACCGTGAGATACATCGCCGTCTGGACGCCCGCCCGTTCGGCGAGCCACCCGACGATCGGCGGCGCCAGCGCGATGCCGAGATACGTTCCGCCGGTCGTCAGCGCGTTGATCGGACCGCTGTACTCGGGTTCGGCGTCGACGCCGTAGGACAGCACCGTCGGGAAGAGCCCCGAGACACAGAGGCCGGCGACGAACACTGCGGCGAACAGCGCCGGTCCGGAGATGCCCGCGAACGCGACCGCGAGCGTCGGGATCGACAGCACGGTCAACGCGAGCGCGAGGGGGAGATATCGGGTCCGGTCGATCAGCCACGTGTTCGCCATCCGGCCGGGGATGTACGCGAGCAGGTACACCGACAGCAGGGCGTTGGCCAGATCGCGCGCGATCAGCGTCGACGCGTAGTACGGAAGCCACGTGAACACGATCCCCTCGATCGCGCCGATCAGCGTCATCGCCGAGGTCGCCCCGAAGATCGACGGCCGGCCGAGCAGCCGCCGGAGCTCGGACAGCGAGAGCGTCCGTTCGTTGCTCGCGCTCTCGGGCAGGTCGAGTCGCCACAGCACGGCGACCAGCGGCAGGAACCACAGCCCCAGCAGGGCGTAGGTCACGCGCCAGTCGGCGACAGCGAGCACAGCCGTGACAGCAAGCGGCCCGGCGACGGCGCCGATCGCCCACGCCAGCGCGTAGAGGCTGAACACCCGCCCGCGGCGGGCCGGAAAGAGGTGGCTCAGGATCGGTCGGTCGCCGCCCCGAAACGCCCCGGCGGCGGCGCCTTGCCCCACCAGCGCGATCAGAAACAGGACGTAGATCGGCGCGACGCTCATCGCAAACAGCGCCAGCCCCGTCGCCAGCGCGCCGGCAAGTAGCGTCCACCGAAGGTCGATCCGGCCGGTGACGAAGCCGACGCCGAGGATCGCCACGACGAAGCCGATCGTCCCCGCCGGCGCCACGAGTCCGAGCAGGGCTTCAGAGACCCCGAACGACGACTGGAAGCTTCGGAGCAACGGCCCCCGCGTCTGCGTGGCGACGGCGTCGCCGACGACGAACAGGAAGATCGTGAGCGTCCACGTCCGACGAGAGTCCATCCGCTCCGATGGTCACGGTCCGCAAGTAAATGTGATTGGATGCCGGAACCGGGCCACGGGGCGGCGTCGATGCGTCCGGTCCCGCGACCTACACCCGCCGGGTCAGGGCGTCGGCGACTCGCCTTTTCGTCGTCCGGATGCGATCGAGCAAGAGCGTGCCGTCGGCCAGCGCGGGATAGGTTACGGGCAGCGGCTCGTAGAGATACGCACAGAGGCTGTGCCCGTCGTCGCGCCAATCGGCGCCGCCGGCGCTGTGCTGGATCTGATCCTGTCGCCGAGCCACCACCTCTCGGCACTCGGCTTCGAGGTCGTCGAGGTCCTCCCACGCCTCGGTCAGTTCCGGGAACGACTGCTGGAGGCACTGCCGGTCTTCGAGCCCTTCGAGTCGGTGCTCGATTGCTCCGAGATCGTTGCTCGCCGCAGCCACCGAGTCGCTTTCTTCCGATAGCGTCTGCAGGAACGCCGTTCGATCGTCGATCGCCGCGTCGGTCTTCTGGAGCAACGCGCGTTTCACCGGCGGCGTCAGCGCTGTGCCGCCGACGACGGCCGCTGCCACGTCGTCGCCGAACTCCGCGCTCATATGCTCGGCGAGTGGTTCGCCGTAGTCGTCGTCGTAGTGATCGACCGCCATGACGGTCTCCTCGTAGGCTTGTTTCACGGCCCGGAGGTCGGAGTGCGTCTCGGCGACGTTGGCCCGGGCCAGCGTTGCCCCGCCGTTGCCCGTCGCAGCCGGCGTTTGTGCGCCGACCGACAGCTTCTGAACGCGCCGTTGGAACCGTTCGAGCGCCGAGCGCTCTTCGGTGACGCGTGATCGCTCCTCCTCGCCCGCCTCCCGCGCGGAGTGCAGAAACGTCAGCGCGGCCAGTGCGAGGCACGTCACCGTCGCCGTCGCCACCAGCACCGCCTGTGAGGACAGCGCGTCGACGGCCGCACAGCCGACATCAGAGCACCCCCGCTGGAACTCCGGCTCCCCGAGCCGGTAGACGCCAGCGCTCGCCTGTGTAGAGCCCATGCTAACTGATATCACGGTATCCGGGAACATAACCGTTGTGTCAGTACCGACGGCTCGAACGGAGAGAATAGTCCGTAATAGCCGCTATGACTCGTCTTCGCAGTCGACCAGTTCGATGCGTCCGTCGCCGTGAATCGTCGCCAAAAAGTCGTGATACTCGACAGTCATCGTCACGTCGCGTTCCCGTACTAGCGAGTCGAGCGCCTCGGCGTCGACCACCTCGTACAGCGGTCGGAGGTCCGTCGGCTCGACGCCGCGCGCATTGGCGACCGCTCGGACGAGCGCGGTCGACGGCGGCGTCGTCTCGTCCCACTCCCGTTTGATTCGCTGCTGTCTGTCGTGTCCGCCGTGTGTCGTGCCAGTCATGACTCAGTTAGTCGCTGTTTCGGGCGTCGCGGTGATGGCCCAGCGTGTCTGCGCGACGACCTTGTGCCGGCGACAGTGCCCCCGCACGGCCGGCTGGTACACACTATTCGCGGGATTGTGGATAGACCACTATAGTAGTGCTCAAACTGTTTTGACGTTGTCTCGGTGTGGTATCTGGCGGTACTACGCTGGCGCGTCATGACGGATATATTGTATGCATCTCTAACCGCGCATATTGAGCGTTCTCGCCCGGATATGTCCCTACTTGCCGGTAGTTACCATGGTACTTTGTGACAAAATCTCGGTGCAGTGGTCACGGCGGTCGACACACGCTTTAACAGTCGCTCGGTCGAATAGGTCACATGAACGTCAGCCGCGGCTTCTTGCTCGCAATCATCGCTATCGTCGGTGCCGTGTCGCTGCTGATCGTTCTTCCCTACCTCGAATACGTCCTGCTTGCCCTGCTGCTCGCGTACGTACTCCATCCGCTCCACAGACGCCTTTCGCCCCGCGTCGGCGGGACGGCCTCGGCGGCTTCGATGCTCGCGCTGGTCACTGTTGCGGCGCTGTTGCCGTTCGTGGTCGTCCTGAGCGTGATCGCCTCCGATGTCGTCGCGTTCGCCGAAGACCTCCAGACCGGCGGCATCGAGTTCGCTGCTATCGAGTCCGCTATCGCGGATCTGACCGGCGTACAGGTCGATTTGGCGTCGAGCCTCGACGGCTACGGCGAGCAGATCGGCAGTGCGCTCCTCGACGCCGCGAGCAACGCGTTCGGACTGCTGGCCCACGTCATCATCGGTCTCGGTCTGACCGTCTTTTTGTTGTACTATCTGCTCAAAGACGGCGAGCGCTTCATCGACTGGCTTCGCGAGATCACGCCACTTCCCGAGCCCGTGCAGGAGGATCTCTACACCGAGATCGACGACGTGACGTGGGCCGTGCTCGTCGGCCACGTCTTCATCGCTATCGTACAGGGCGTCGTCGCCGGAATCGGCCTGATCGTAACCGGCGTCCCCAGCGCCGTGTTCTGGACCGTCGTGATGGTGATTCTGGCGCTGCTGCCGGTGATCGGCGCCTTCATGGTCTGGGGTCCGGCGGCGCTGTGGCTGGCGGCGACGGGCAACCTCGCCGCGGGTGTCGGACTGGCAATCTACGGCACGATCGTCGTCGGCGTCACCGACGATTACCTCCGTCCCATCGTTGTCAACCGGCGGGCCGATGTCAGTCCCGCCGTGATCGTGCTCGGCGTCGTCGGCGGCCTGTCGCTGTTTGGCTTCATCGGCCTGTTCGTCGGCCCGATCGTACTCGGCGTCCTGAAGGCGAGTCTGATCGTGTTCGACGACTACTACGATCGCATGCAAGAGGACGACTCGCTGTGAGCGGCGGCGTCCGGCAGGCGAGAGGGACTGGCGCCGAACTGAGCTACTCCCCGACGAACTCGTCGAGCACATCTTCGGCCGACGGCTCTTCGGTCTCCTCGAACGCTGAGCGAACGAGCAGCCGGCCGCCGATGCTGGCCGGGCTGATCACGTCGTCGGCGCCGGCGCGCCGGAGCTTCCGAACGTTCTCGCGGTCGGTCGCCGCGGCGACGATCCGCACGTCGGGCCGGAGTTCCCTCGCGGTCAGGATCGTCAGCGCGTCTTCGGCGTCGTCGTTCGTGGCGACGACGATTGCCCGAGCGTCCTCGATCCGGACGCGGTGTAGCGGCTCCTCGTCGCTCGGATCACCAGTAAAAACGTTGTAGTCTCGATCGGAGAGCGCGGCGGCGTGTTCCTGATCGCCGGTGACGACCACGAACTCGCTGCCCGCGTCGTGCAGTTCCGTGAGGATCGGTTCGGTCAGTTCGCCGTACCCCAGTACGAGGACGTGGTCCTCTAAGAGTTCGAGCTGTGAGTCTGTCATTTTCCCGAGTGCGTGGCTGAGGCGCGCTTCGATCGCCGGGCCCAGAAGCGATCCCAGCGCGACCGCGAAACTGGCCGCGCCGAACACGACGACGCTCATGCCGAACAGCCGCGCCTCTTGACTGGTCGGCGACACGTCGCCGTACCCCACTGTGGTCGCCGTGACGATGGTGAAGTAAAACGCGTCGAGCATCGTGTTGACGCCGTTGAACTCCTCGCGCAGGATGTAGGAACCGACGGTGCCGTACGCCTGTACGCCGGTCAGCGCGATCGCCGCGGCCATCTGGGTTGTCGTCAGGCCGACGCGGTTCGAGAAGTGCCGCCGGTTGGCCGCGACGACCGGGATCGACAGCACCGACAGCGCGACCAGCGGATACGACACCGAACTGGACTGGATGATGCCCTGCGCGGCCGTCACCGGCAACAGCACCAACACCGCGTACCAGGCCGCCCGCTGGCCGCGCCGGAGTCCCAGCACGGCGCCGAGCATCAGAAAGCCGGTCAGTGTCCCGGTAAAGCCGGCGAGCTGCTGGGCGTAGCCGGGAACGTAGGGGTCGAGCGGGCCGACCGTCGTGACGCCGATGTTGGCGATACCGGTGATCACCGATAGCACCGCCACGACCGTCGTCAGCGTGACGGCGGCGCGCCCACTGACCAGCCGTCGACCGCGTACCATACCTCCCTGTGTGGATAGCCGTATATAAACGGCCGTCGGTCGCGGTCGATGCTACTCCCCCTAACCACGTCTGCGAGGCGCCCCGCCGGTACTGGTTTAGTGGTGGCCGCCCCAACGCAGTCCAATGGCATCGCTTCCTGTCGAGTTACTTTTCGGGCTGTACGTCGGGCTGCTGACCGGCATCGTCCCGGCGCTGATCTCGGGGTCGCTCGGCTTTCTGTTTCGCTACGTTACCGGCGTCTCCGTGCCGGCGCTGGCGGTGGTCGTGCTCGCGGTGGCGGTCGCGGGGATCAACGGCGGCCTGTTGGGGCTGGTCGACCCCGCGATCTCACAGTCGCCGCGGCTGCTGGTCGCCGCGCTGGTCGTGATGATGCTGTCGCTGTACGCCCACAGTCAGGGCGACGCGCTCGGGGCGACGTTCCCGCGGCGGTTCTCGATCGCAACGCTTCGCAAGCAGACGCTGTCTGCCGACGTGGTCGATTTCGTCGGCGCCGTCGGGCAGGTGACGATCCGCCCGACCGGCGAGGTCGGCGACGTGGACGGCTACCCGCCGCTGTCGGCCGATCTGCGCGAGGAACTGCGCGGCGGAAGCTGGCGCTTCCCCGCCGACCTCCCGCTCGCTGAACTGGAGTCCCGACTCGCCCGGCGCCTGCGAACCGAGTTCGATCTGGCCGCCGTCGACGTTTCGATCGACGAACGGGGTCGGGCCACGATCGACGCCGCGCCGCCCTCTGGCGGACTCTCGCGGCGCATCTCGCCCGGCCAGCGCGCCGTTTCGGTCTCGACGCTCGTCCCGACGGGCGTCACCCGCGGCGAGCGCGTCGCCGTCGTGCCCGGTACCGACGCCGATCCGATCGAGGGCACCGTCGTCAGCGCCCGGTCAGGAGCCGATTCCGGAGCCGGCGGCGACGCCACTGATCCCGCCGCGCTGACCGACGGCGGCGAGTCGCCGCTCGCTTCGACCCGTCCGTCGGCGCCGACGACGACCGGGGGCGACGGCCGCGTCACCGTTTCGGTCCCGACGGCCGACGCCGAGCAGCTGCTGGCCGTCGACCGTGGCCAACTCCGCGTCCAACCGCGGGACGCCCCTGCCGAGTTCGAACTGCTCTCGGTGCTCCGACGAACCGGAAAGTTCGTCGAGTCGCTGGCGGTTCGGGCGGGCGGTCCGCTCGACGGGGCGGCGCTCGACCCTGCCGCGATCCGCGAGGACCACGGCGTCACCGTGCTCGGCATCCGGCGGTCCTCGGCCGACGCCGACGGCGGTCGCTGGACGTTCTCGCTCGACTCCAGCCCCGAACTCGCCCCCGAGGACGCGGTGTTTGTCGCCGGGCCGCCCGATGCCGTCGCCCGCGCCCGGGAGGTGCTGTCGTGATCGCGCGTCCTCGCGGCGGCGCCGTCACGGACTCACCAGCCGCTACGTGGTTCCGATCCCCGGAGGCGAGCGGCCGATGGTAGCACCCATGATCGAGGCCGCGCTGACCGCGGCCGTCCGGATCGCCGGGCTGGCGGCGCTCTCTGGCGGCGTCGCGTTCCTCGCCGCGCTGGCCTATCGCTGGTACGGCCGGACGGCGATCCCCGACGGGCCGGCGGTGCTTTTGGGCCTGAGCAGCGTCGCGCTCTGGCTCAACACCACCGCGACGCTGATCGGCGCCATCGGCGGCAACGACGCCTTGGTCGAGCCGACGACCGCACTCTACACGGTCGGCGCGTTCGTCGTCGCCGGGATTGCGGCCGACGCGGGCAAGCGTGCAGGCGACCGGGTCGCGCTCGATACCGCGACGTTCTCGGCCGGCGTCTCCGGCTCGCTCGACGCCGACGTGTCCGCGCTGGTCCGCGCTCGGGGACGGACGATCCGGGTCACGCTTCCCGACGAGATCGACGATGTCGAGGGATACGATCCCGTCGCCCCAGACCGGAAAGACGACATCGCCGGGACGACGCTGCACTTCCCTCGCGGGCTGACCGTCGGCGACCTCCGCGAGCGGATCGCCGCCCGACTCGAAGACGACTACGGCGTCGGCTACGTCGACGTCGAGGTCTCTGCGGATGGCGAGGTCGAACATCTCGCGCTGGGGCGGCGTCAGGCCGGCCTCGGTCGGACGCTCCCGCCGGGCACCGTCGGCGTCGCACTCCGGGCCGATCCCGCGTTCAGCGCCAGCCCCGGTGACGCCGTCGAGGTCTGGTCGGCCGGCGCCGACGCCGAGCGCGTCACGACGGCCGAACTGCGGGCGGCCGTCGACGACATCGTGACGCTGGTGGTCGACGAGCGCGACGCCGACGCGCTCGACGCCGCGGAGCACTATCGACTCGTGACACTCCCCCGAGAACCTCGCGCCGACCGGGAACTGCTCGCTGGCATCCGCGAAGCCGACGAGGTTGCCGGCGTCGTCGATGTGGCCGCCGGCGACGACCTCGACGGAACGACCGTCGGCGGCCTCGCCGCGACGGTCGTCGCAATCGACGGCCCGAACGGCCTCGAAGGGACGCCCCGCCCCGGCCGAGCGCTCGCTTCCGGTGACCGCGTCTACGCGCTCGGCCGGCCCGAGAACCTGCGTCGCATCGGCGCCCGGCCGTCCGAGATTGCGAGCGACTGACCGCGCTGTGGCGCCAAGCGCGGCGTCGCTCCGCCCGGCCTACCGGCCGCTGAGATCCGCGGCGAGAACGAAGTCCGGGGTGTCGGAAATGCCGGCCCGGAGCGCGGCGCCGTCGCTGACGTGCCGGACCGTTTCGGGAAGCAACACGCGCGTCCGATCCGCGCCGAGCGCCGCGGCGTCGCGCTTGATCGCCGCGACCAGCGACTCGGCGGCCGGCAGGTCGGCCCACGCGGCGACGCCGTACTCGGCGACGCGCTCGCTGTCTCCCGATTCTGTCTCGCGCTCGTAGTCCCGCACTCGGACTGTCATCGCCCGTGCGCCGTCCTCGGACGTGACCGCGATCACGCCCTCGTCGGCGGCGTCCCGGAGGTCGGCCAGCGTGAGTTCGCGCAGCGCCCAGCTTTCCTCGGGCGCGAGCGCGAGCCCCCGGAGGTGATCTCGGGCCGCGCTTTCCTGCCAGCACTGCCACGCGATGTCTGGATCGTTCGTCGTGTCGAGCGGCCCCTCGGCGTCCGGGTCGGGGTCCGGTTCGAGCCAGCGAAACTCCGTTGTCGGCTCGAATCCGGTCGCACGCGACTGGCCCAGCCCGGCCTGATTCCACGAGAAGACCATGTTTCGGGCGACGGTGGCTCCCTGCTCGCGTGCCCAGTCGAACAGGTGCTCGACCAAGAGGCTTCCAACGCCCCGGCCGCGGTGGTCGGGCGCGACGCGCATTCCCTGCAGCCACGCCTCGCGGTCGGACAGCAGGGTACACTGGAGGATGCCGACGGCCGTCTCGTCGTCGACGGCGACCGCGGTCTTCGCGTCCTCGGCGGCGAGCCAGTCGTGGAACACGTCGGCGAGATAGTCTCCGGTTTCGCGCTCGGGCCACGTGTCTTCGGTAAAGGCAACCACGTCCTCGTAGTCCTCGGCCGTCGCCTCGCGGACCGTCAGGTCGCCGTCGGTCATGCTACTGTGAACTCACTCCCACGGAACGGACCGGTCGGTGCTCTCGCCGGCGATCGGCGCTTGCATCGTTTCGGCCACGTCCTCGCTGTTGGCGAGCGCCCACATCAGTTTCACCTTCGCGGTGCCCGGGAGCATGTCCTCGCCCTCGATGACGCCGGCGTCGAGCAGGTCGCGGCCGGTGTCGTAGACGCGATCGCAGACCCGGCCGTCGAGACACTGGCTGGTCATCACGACCGGCGTTCCCGCGTCGGTGATCTCGTCGATCCGGTCGATCCAGTCCGAATGCACGTGACCCAGTCCCGTCCCCTCGATCACGATACCGTCCTTCTCGGCGGCCAGATCGAGCACGGCTTGGTCGGTGCCGGGCGTGAACTTCACCAGCGCGACCTCGGGGTTTAGGTCGTCGCTGACCGCGAGCTCGCTCTCTCCTCGCTCGGCGTGTTCCCGTCGGAACGTGACCTCGCGCTCGTCGTAGTCGACGCGTCCGATCGGCTGCTGTCCGACCGTCTCGAAGGCGTCCCGGCGCGAGGTGTGGTTCTTCCGGACGCGGGTGCCGCGGTGGAGCGCGCAGGCGTCGTCGGACTCGTCTTCGTGCATGCAGACGAGCACTTCCGCGCAGTCGCTCTTTGCGGCCTCGACCGAACAGACCGCGTTCATCACGTTGTCGCTGGAGGGGCGATCGGCCGAGCGCTGGCTGCCCGTGAACACGATCGGGACGGGCGTATCGAGCATGAAGGCGAGCGCGCTGGCGGTGAACTGCATCGTGTCGGTGCCGTGCATCACGACGACGCCGTCGGCGCCCTGCTCGATCTCCTCGGCGACGACGCCCGCCAGTTCCTGCCACACGTCGGGCGTCATGTTCTCGCTGAGGATGTTGGCGACGACCCGGCCGCGGTAGTTCGCCAGCCCGGCGAGGTCGGGCACGGCGCGCAGCACGTCTTCGGCGTCGAACTGCGCGGTGACGGCGCCGGTGCGGTAGTCCACCGTCGAGGCGATGGTGCCGCCCGTCGAGATCAGCGAGATCGTCGGGAGGTCCTCGTCGAACTCGAC
The DNA here is from genome assembly GCF_900215575.1 of Natronoarchaeum philippinense. Classification (NCBI taxonomy): domain Archaea; kingdom Methanobacteriati; phylum Methanobacteriota; class Halobacteria; order Halobacteriales; family Natronoarchaeaceae; genus Natronoarchaeum; species Natronoarchaeum philippinense. The sequence goes on from NZ_OBEJ01000005.1 coordinate 76,044, forward strand.
TTCGGATTCGGCCTCGGCGTCGCCCTCTTCGACGTCGTACACGTCCGATTCGACGACCTCGACATCGGCGTCCGTTCGATCGACGCCGACGTTGTAGCCGCCGTCGAGCTTGACGACGAGGTTCTCCGGCGTCGTCGAGGGGAGCAACACGCCCTCGTAGGTCTGTCCCGCGCGTTCGACCCGCACGCGATCGCCTGCGTTCATGTACGGTCGTTCTGTCCGGCGGGACTTGAACGCACTCCTTCCGCGGTCGACCCCCTCGCAACCTCTATGGGTCTCCCGAGCGAACCGTTTCCTATGAGCGAGCGCACGGACCAGCTCTCGGCGGAGGCGTCGTCCGACGACGACGCGGCCGGCGGGCGGTCGTTCGACACCGGGATCGACGACAGCCTGCTCGGCGGGACGGACGCCAAAGCGGAGCCGGCCGACGACGACGCTGAGGGTTCACGCCTCGGCGGGTACTTCTCGATCCGGACGTTCCTCGTCTTGCTCGTGGGGCTGGCGGTGCTCTCGGGGATCGGCCGCTCGATCGTCCCGATCGTCTCCGGGCTCGGCAGCCTGCTGGGCGCGTTCGCCGGCGCCTTTCTGGTCGGCCTGATCAGCTCGAAGCGTCGGTACGCCGAAACCGGCCTCGCGGCGGCGCTGCTGGGGGCGTTCAGCGCCATTCCCGGATTCGTAACGTTCGGCCTCGGCCTCCAGTCGGTGGCGATGATCGCCGCGGTCGGCGGCGGCATCGGGCTGGTCGTCGCGCTGCTCGGCGTCTACTTCGGGCGCGACCTCAGGGATGGGCTGACCCGGGATATCTGACCACAGAATCGACCTCCAGCTTCAGTCACCTAGCGTCCAGCCGTCGTCGACCCGTTCGACCAGCCCGTTTTCAGAGAGATCCGCGAGCACCTGCTCGACCATCTCCGGCGGCGCTTCGGCGTCCGCCGCGATGTCGTCGACCAGTTTCGGGCCGTCGGCCAGCGCCAGCAACACGTCGGCGTACAGTCGGCTGTCGCCGTCGGCGTCGACATCGTCGGTTAGCTCGTCGAGCACTTCGGTGATCCGCCCTTGGACCCATCGCTGGGCCATCGAGAGCTCGTTTTCGAGCTGTTCGAGCTCGCGGAGTTCAGAGGCCAGCTCGCGGGTTCCCTCCTCGGCGTCGTCGAGTTGCACGTCCAGCGTGAGATACCGCCACGTCGTGATGTCGAAGCCGCGGCTGGCTGGATAGGCACTTTTCGTGCCGAACTCGTAGGGCGAGACGTTGACCTCCAACCGGAGGTTCCGAGAGATGTGGAAGTACTTCCGGCGCTGGTCGTCGGTGCGGCTCTCGACGATCCCGGCCTCCTCTAGCTTGCGGAGGTGGTCGATCACCGCTTTGGGGCTGACTCCGAGATACTCGCTGATCTCCGTGACATAACAGGGCTTGCGCGCCAGCAGGCGGAGGATGCGCCTGCGGTTCTCGTTGCCCAAGAGATCGAGCAGCGCTGCGGAGTCCATCTTGTCCCCGGTAGGGTCGCCGCGCTGAAAAGGGTATCTGCTCGTGGGCTCGATGGGTGACGGCGTCGGATGTGCCCCGTGCGATGCCGGCGGTCTAGGCGTCCGTCGAAGCGGGCTCGTCGTCGCCCGTGCTCGCGCCACCAGTGCCTCGGTTTCCGGGTGCGTCGACGTTCGGCCCGCCTGCTCCCTCGCTGTCGCCCGGTCGGCCCTCGCCAGTGCCGGCCGACCGGCCGCGATCATTTCCCGGCTGGTCACCTCTGTCGCCCGGCGAGACGCCGCCGGTACTGCCGTTAGCGGCATTCTCAGGCGTACCACTGTCGGTCTCGCCGGTGTTGTCACCGCCCCGCTCAGTTGGTGGGCCACCGTTCGTACCCTGCTCAGTCGGCGGGCCGCGATCGCCGGGGCCGCGATCCGCTGGCGGACCGCGTCCGGGAATGACATCGGCGGCCGCAGCGACGCTCGGCCCTCGAATGGCCGAAACGTTCGTTCGTAGGCGGTCAAACCGCGCCGCCTCGGCGCCGGGTTTCGACGCCGTCTCGTTGATCTGGCGCTCGAGCGCCTCGATCTGGCTGGCGAGCTGGCTCATCTGTACCGTGTACGCCACGTCGCTCATCTGTCCCGACCGGTCGGTCAGGCGCTGTTTACGATCGCGCAACTGTGCGATCTTCCGCTCGATCCGATCGGCGCGCTTGTCGACCACTGCCGTCTGGTTGGTCGCCGTTTCGTACTCCGCCTCGAACATCCCGCTTTCGACCGCGCTCGTCGCGTTTGCGCTGCTGGTCTGCATGAACGCCGACAACTGGACGCCAAAGCCCGGTCCCTCCGACGTGTTCCCGTCGGTCGCGTTGGTAGTGTTAGCTCCACCCGACTGGGCATCGGCGGCGTCGGTCAGTGCGAACGCCCCTGCGAACGGTACGGCCAGCACGGTCCCGAGAACGACGAGCGCGACGAAGACCGTGGCGCGGACACTACTCATCAGCCGTCTCTAACTACCGCCCCGGTTAAAAAAGCGGACCTTCGTTCGCACCGTTCACTGATAGACTCCGGCGGTGTAGATGGCTGTATAGAGTTTAAAACACTGTTTTGTCGCGTCTCGTCGATTCGGTGCCGACCGGCCGCCGGGTGGGCGGCCAGCGAACGGTCTGAATGCGATACTACAAAAACGCTCGCCGGAAGCCTTATTCTCGTCCGATACACATGTTACCATGTATCATGTTCGAGGAGTTCTCCAGCGGCTACTACTTCGGCCGGCTGTACGTCGAACCGTTCGACGGCGACCGCGCTGTGATCCAGCGCGATCAGCACGAACGGGTCAACGAGCAGTTGTACGCCTCCGGAGAGGGGATCGAACGCCTCGACACGCCGCTGGTGATGAAACTCGACGAACGCCATATCCCGGTCCACGGCGACGACGGCGTCCCGCCGGACACGCTCGCGATTCCGGCTCCATTGCTCGACGACGTTCGAATCCGGAACCCGCCGGCGCTCAAGGAGGTGCTGCTCGCAAAAGCCGACCGGGCCCAGCAACTACTTCGCCTGACCGGCACGGCGCCATCGGACGACGCCGCGGCGTCCGGGAGCGAGTGGGACCCCACGGCGGGTACCTGACCGCCGATACGGTTTTGACCCGCTGGCGGCTACGACCGGTATGCGCGAGGCCGAGGAGACGACCCGCCGGCGCATCGCCGACCAGCTCCGCGAGGACGCCGCCACGCCCAGCGCGCTCGCGGCACAAGTCGATGTCACCGCCCACGCGGCGCTCGATCACGTTCAGCATCTGGCGCGGTCGCTGGATCCGACGGACGAACAGCTGCTGGTCGCGCCGCCGACCTGTCGGGAGTGTGGCTTCGACGGCTACGACGACCCGGCGAACCTCCCTTCCCGGTGTCCCGAGTGCAAACACGAGGGGATCGACGAACCCGAATTTACCATCGAGTAGCCGCCGTCAGATCTTCACGTTCGACGACGAGGACAGATCCGAGGGGTCGCTCTCGATCGCGCCCGTCCGGAGGAACTCGTACTCGTCGTCGGTCAGATACGCGGTCCCGGCGTCGACGGTCACGTCGACCTCTTCGAGGTAGGCGCCCTCGCAGGGGCCAAAGGAGCAGTAGCCGGTGTCGGACTCGAAGTAGGCGCCGTGGTTTTCACAGACGAGCTCGCCGTTTCGCATCGGCGCCCCCGAGCCCTTGTCGATCTTGATGTGAGTCATGTGCTGGCAGTAGTTGAGCCAGCCCGCCACTTCGTCGTCTAACTCGACCAGCAGCGCCTCTTTTTCCTCGTCGGCCTCGATATCCTCGACGGTGAAGACGAGCGTCGATTCCTCGGGGATCTCCTCGACGGCCGCGATCGCGGTTCCCGGTGGCATCGTTCCCGTGCTAGCGCGTGGGTTGATATATCTGGACCGAAAATCCCGCGCTATGAACGCGCGCAACCGACGCGCCGCGACGATCGCGCTGGTCGGCATCGCCGCGTTGGCGAGCGCGGCCGTCTACGGCGATCTACCCGCCGAAATGGCGATCCACTGGGGGCCGTCGGGCGTCGCCGACGGCTGGGCCGACAGAGCCGTCGGCGCCTTCCTCCTCCCCGGCTTGATGGCCGTGCTCGCCGCAGTCCTGTGGGCGGTGCCCCGCCTCGATCCCCGAGAGGAAAACTACGCCTCGTTCCGGCCGACCTACGACTGGTTCGTCGTCGGCGTCCTCGCGCTGTTGGTGTACGTCCACGGCCTCGTCCTCGCCACCAATCTCGGCGTCGACGTGTCGATGACGCGCGCGCTCGTCCCGGCGATCGCAGCGCTGTACTACGGCGTCGGCCACCTGCTCGACGGCATCGCGCCGAACTGGTTCGTCGGCATCCGGACGCCGTGGACGCTCGCCGACGACCGCGTCTGGGAGCGCACGCACGCGGTCGGCGGCCGGCTGTTCAAACTGGCGGGCGTGCTCTCGCTGGGCGGGCTCGTCGCCGGCGAGTACGCGATCGTCTTTCTGGTCGGGCCGGTGTTGCTCGCTGCGCTCGCGGCGACGGCGTACTCCTACCGGGCGTACAGCAAGCTGTCGAACTGACTCCTCACCGCGCCTGCGAGTCGATCGTCTCGGCTGCCAGCACGTTCGCGTCGGTGACGAGCTTGAATGCCGCACCGACGAGGCCCGCGAACAACAACAGTGCACCGAAGACGGCGATCGCCAGCCCGGCGAGCTGCTGGATCACTCCCGTGAGCAGCGGCGTGAACGGTGGCTGGCTGACGAACGTTCCGAGGCCCAGGGGAACCAGCAGAGATCCGACGGCGTAGATGATGAGCAGGCGACGCATCTCCGGATGCAACGCGTACGCGACGGCAGTCTCGAAATCGACCGGCGAGTCACGGAGGGTATTTTCGGGGTCCGACATGATCACAAGTCGATAGTTGTCGATAAAAACAGTTCCGAAGGCCTACGCCCGATCTGTGCGTCGGTACCGCGGCATCGTTCTGTCCGGATCGGCGGGACGACGCCGACCGGCAGTCTCCGACGACTACAGCACGTCGTCGAAGTCCTTGTGGCCCTCGATCTCGACGCCCTCGTCGGTGATCTCGGCGAGGAAGACGCCGTTGCCGCTGCCGGTGTCGCGCTCGACGGCGCTTTTGACGGCGCGAGCGGCGACCTCCTTGGCTTCCTCGTTCGAGAGGCCTTCCTCGTAGTACTGTTCGAGGGTACCGTAGGCGACCTGCATCCCGCTGCCGGTGACGGTGTAGTCGTCGGCGATGACGCCGCCGGCGGGGTCGATGCTGTAGACGTGGTGGCCGTCCTCGTCGACGCCGCCCAGAATCGGGTGGATCGCGCGGAACGGGCCGCCGCGGCCGAGATTGCCGGCAAGCGTCGCCAGCGCCTTGATGCTCATCGGCTCGCCGCGGCGCGTTTCATAGAGGTTCGACTCGGCGCGCAGCGTCTCGATGAAGGACTGAGCGCCGCCGACCGAGCCGACCAGCGTCAGCGCGGCCGTCGGGTGGATCTGCTCGACCTTCTGGACGTCCTTGTTCGAGACGAACCGGCCGCCGAGGCTGGCGCGCATGTCCGTGGCGATCACGACGCCGTCGGCCGTCGTCAGGCCGACCGTCGTCGTCCCGGTCTTTGTGACTTCGCCGTCCTCGGCGCCCTCGTTGGTCTGGATCGGTGCGACTTCGGGCTCGTGGGGGTCCTCGATCCCGACGTTGTCCAAGTTGTGATTCATATTATTCCTCCTCCTCGTCGATCACTTCGACGTCGAGGTCCGCGACGATGTCGCGCACGTCCTCGACGCCGTAGGGCTGGTACTGGTCGGTCTCGGCGTCGATCACCGCCACGTCGACGCTCGCGGGATCGATGCCGTCGCTGTCGGCCTGAGCCAGCGCTTCGAGCGCCAGTCCGACGCCCTCGTCGGCGCTCAGCTCGGCGGTGTACTCCTCTTCGAGGTGACCCTGAATCACGTCGCGGTCGCCGCCGACGGCGACTGCCTTCCACTCGGTTGCGACCCCGGAGGGGTCGGCCTCGTAGAGGTGGGGTTCGCCGTCCTCGGTACCGGCGATCAGCAAGGAGACGCCGAACGGTCGGGCGCCGCCGGTTTGGGTGTGCTCTTGGATGTTGTCGGTGATCGACTTGGCGAGCGTCTCGACGCCGATCGACTCGCCGTACCGGAGCTGCTCGGTCTGGGCGCGTCGGCGCGCGAAGTCGACGAGCTTCCGGGCGTCGGCGACGTGGCCGGCGCTCGCGACGCCGACGTGGTCGTCGATTTCGTGAAGCTTTTCGACGCTCTCGGGTTCGATCAGCCGCGAGCGGACGCTGCGGTCGGCCACCAGCGCGACGCCGTCGGGCGTCCGGACGCCGATGGTCGCCGTGCCGCGTTTGACCGCTTCGCGGGCGTACTCTACCTGATAGAGCCGGCCGTCCGGGGAGAAGATGGTGATCCCCCGGTCGTAGGCCTGCTGATTGTGTTGTCCCTGCATCAGTCTTCACGTCGGGTTAGGGCTTCACGTTTAAAGGCCTTCTGCGGTCGTCAGACGCCAGAGGCAGGTTTGTCCCATTCCAAAGGCCTAATACGTCGGTTTGGCGTTTCGCCGCCGACGCGGAACGAGGGGCGCCAGCGCCGCCGATCAGGCGGTGTCGCCGCCGTAGTGGCGCCGCTCGACGCGCTCGTCGAACAGCCGCGAGAGCAGATCCGTCACGGGCCCGCCGCCGACCGCGATGCCGTCGAGTGTCTCGATTGGGCGCAGTTCCCACGTCGTGTTCGTGAGAAACGCCTCCTCGGCGTTCCGAACGTCGTCGGGAGTGTACCGTCCCTCGTGGATGGGGATTTCAGCCGACTCGGCCAACTCGATCACGACCGATCGTGTGATCCCCGGCAGGACGGGGCCGCCGAGACTCGGTGTGTGCAGGCCGTCGTCGCCGACGAAAAACACGTTGCTCGTCGCGCCTTCGGCGACCCGTCCGTCGGCGTCGCGTAGCAACGCTTCGTCGGCGCCCTCGACGAGTTCCCGGCGCGCGAGGATGCCGTTGAGGTAGTTGTGGGTCTTCGCGTCGGCCGGAATCGCGCTGTCTGGCACCCGCCGAGTCTTGGTCGTCTGCACGACGGCCGGCTCGTCCCAGACGTCGACGCCGTCGACGCCGCCCCGTGGGAGCTCGTCGACGATGACGACGACCGTCGGATCGGCGTCGGACTGGGGCGTCAGTTTTCCGCCCTGCACGCCCCGAGAGATCGAGAGCTTCACGTAGGCGTCCGCGAGGCTGTTCGCCGCCAGTGTCTCTCTGACGCGTTCGCGTAGCTCAGTGTCGGTGCAGCCGTGGTCGATGCCGAGCGCGTCACAGGAGTTGGCCAGTCGCTCGGCGTGGGCCTCCCACTCGAAGATCGAGCCGCCGTAGGCTCGCATCGTCTCGAAGACGGCGTCGCCGTACTGAAAGCCCCGATCCTCGACGCTGACGGTGGCCTCTGCGGCCGGCACCAGTTCGCCGTCGACGTGATATTTCATCGTTCTCCTCCGCCGTTCCCGGCTGCTGTTTCTTCATCCCGGTCGTACGACCGCGCGAACGCACAGAAGTTGGCGATCAGGCGCTTGCCCAGTTCCAGCGAGAGTTCCTCGCCCGCTGACTCCCGAGCGACCGGTCCGGTCAGGATGCTCTCGGGATGGAACTGGACGCCGAAGTGCGGTCGGTCGTGGTGTCGAACCGCCATCAAGATCGCCTGCTCGCCGTCGGTGCGGGCGGTCTCGACGAGCGACTCCGGCAGGTCCTCGCGCTCGACCGCCAGCGAGTGATACCGGCCCACCTCGAACGCCTCCGGAAGCCCCTCGAACAGCGCGTCGCCGTCGTGGCGCACCGTCGAGGGCTTCCCGTGGACCACCTCCGGCGCGTGGACGACCGGCGCGCCGTGGGCCGAACACAGCGCCTGATGACCGAGACAGACGCCGAGCGCTGGATACTCGGTCTCGGAGAACACCGGAATCGAGACGCCGGCGTCGGCGGGCGTTCCCGGCCCCGGCGAGACGACGATGCCGTCGGGATCAAGTGCTCGAATCTCCTCGACACCGATCTCGTCGTTCCGGCGGACGACCGGTTCTGTGGGCTCCTCGCCCCGGCGTTCGGCTGCCCGGATTTCGGCTTCGGCGACGAACTGGACGAGGTTGTACGCGAACGAATCGTAGTTGTCGATCACGAGGATCATCGCGGTTCACCTCCGTGATCATCGGCGTCCGTCCGATCGACTCCTCCGCCCTCGACGCCCAGACTCGTCCGGTCGTCGAGTGCCTCGTCGACCGCCCGAACGAGCGCGCGGGCCTTGTCCAGCGTCTCCTCGTACTCGCGTTCGGGCACCGAGTCGTGGACGATCCCCGCCCCGACGCGCAGGTGGTACTCGGCGTCCTGCCGGACGAGCGTCCGGATGACGATGTTGAGCGTGGCGCGCTCGTCGAAGCCGAAGATCGCCATCGAGCCGGTGTAGGGGCCTCGACGGGTCGCCTCGACCTCCTCGATGATCTCCATCGTTCGCGGCTTGGGTGCGCCGGTGATCGTCCCGCCGGGGAACACCGCGGCGATCGCGTCTGCCAGTTCGGCCCCGGGTCGCAACTCGCCGGTCACGCGGGAGACCAGATGCATCACCTCCGAGTAGCGGTCGATCCGGCGGTACTCGGGCACGTCGACGCTGCCGTACGCCGATACCTTGCCCAGATCGTTGCGCTCCAAGTCGACCAGCATCGCGTGCTCGGCGCGTTCTTTGTCGTCGTCGAGCAGTTCGTCCTCCAGCGCCTCGTCGTCGGCGTCGGTCGCGCCGCGCGGCCGTGTGCCCGCGATCGGTTCGGTCTCGATCCGGTCGCCGTCACGGTCGAGGAGGAGTTCGGGGCTCGCGCTCACCAGATCGACGCCGGGGAACTCCAGTAGGCCGGAGTACGGCGCCGGGTTGACCTCGCGCACGGCGTCGTACGCCGCGACGGGATGGACCGCCGCCGGCGCAGTCAGGCGCTGGGAGACGTTCGCCTGAAACGTATCGCCCTCGCGGACGTACTCTTTGACCCGGCGAACGCGCTCGGCGAAGGCCTCGCGTCCGCAGTCGCTCTCGAAGCTCGCCCGATCGCGCTCGACCGGTGGTTCCCCGATTTCGGGGTTGCCCTCGACGGCCCGCCGCGCGAGATCGAGCGCACGCTCCCGGCCTCGCTCGTAGGCGGCGTCGATCGCCGCCTCGCCGTCGCCTTCGATCCGCGGGCAGGCGGTGATCCGAAGTGTCGTCTCGCCGTCGCGTGGTTCTTCCCACGCCGCCAACCGGTCGAACACGCCGACCTGTATCTGTGGGAGACCGCGGTCGTCGTCGGCCGACTCGGGCAGGTCCTCGATCTCGCGGACGACATCGTAGGAGAGCCAGCCGATCGCCCCGCAGGGGTAGGGCACGTCGCAGTCGCCACGGATCAGCGCCTCGCCATCGAGCAGGCCTTGGAGCGCTGCGAGCGACGGCGCCGTCCGGCCGCCCAGCCCGGCTAGGGCGTCCTCTGCCGGGGGTTCGGATGGACGCCGCAGGACGGCGTCGGGACCGACAGTCAATCGCTCGACCGGCTCGACGCCGAAGTAGCCCCAGCCGGACTGCCCGCCGGTGGTCTCCAGAAACGCCCCGCCGGGGCCGTCACGCGCCCGTCGATAGGCATCGAAGGGGTCCGACACGGCGACGCGAACCTCGACCGGGACGCGCGCGCCGACCGGCGCCTCGGCGGCGACCGAGCGGAACGCCGCCGCGTCGGTTTCGACCGTCGGAGAACTCATTGTCGGGAGAAAGCAGCCGGGAAATAACGGTGTTGCGGTCTATCGGACCTTCGCCTGCTCGATCCAGTTCTCGACGCGCGTCGCCGAGAGGTCGGTCTCGGATGCGATCTCCTCGGCGTCGGCGTCCGCGAGGTCGCCGATCGACTCGACGCCGACGCCTCGCAGGCGCTCGGCGTAGGCCGGGCCGACGCCCTTGATGTCTTCGAGGTCGCCCTCCGACTCGTCCGTGGTCGCTTCGTCGTCGCCGTCCTCGACATCGGCGTCCGCCTCGTCGGCGTCCTCGGCATCTTCAGCTTCAGGCTCTTCTGCCTCGTCGTCCTCGGCTACGTCACTCTCCGTTTCGGCGTCTTCGGCTTCGGCGTCTTCGGTGTCCTCAGCATCGCCGTCCTCTGCTTCAGCCTCTTCCTCGCGGTCGGGCTCGGCTTCTTCGATTGCTTCTTCGATAGGTTCGGTGTCGTCAGCCGCCTCGGACTCTGCGGCTGTCGGCTCCGAATCCGCCGTCTCGTCTTCCTCTCCGTTCGCCTCGTCTTCGTTCTCGTTCGCCCCCTCGCCGGTATCCATGTCGGCGCCCTTGACCGCGCTTTCGGTCTCGGTCGCCGGTGCCGCGTCGCCGGATTCCCGTTCGACGGTGACGCCGACATCGCCTCGTGACTCGGTCTCGTCGTCGCCCCTGAGTCCGAGTAGCGACTTCAACGTGTCCAGCAGTGACATTGATGAGTAGTTACCAGCCGTCTCACTTAAAGCCGTTCGCCTCACGGCAGGCTTCGCGGCGGCGACGCCGTGCGGTGGCGCCACGACGCCGCGCTACAGTCGGTTGCGCCGTGACGCCGCGCTACAGTCGCTCGCGCAATGCCTCGTTCATCGCCGCGACCGGGGCGTCCTCGCCGGTCCAGCGCTCGAACGCCTCGACGCCCTGATACAGCAGCATCCACGCGCCGTCGATCGTCGTCGCACCGGCGTCGTCGGCGTCGCGCAGAAGAGTCGTTTCCAGCGGGCTGTAGACGGCGTCGAGCACGGCGAGATCGCCGTGAAGCGCCTCGGCCGGCACCGGCGTGGCGTCCTCGTCCATCCCGACGCTGGTCGCGTTGACGAGCACCGTCGCGTCGGCGAGCAGGTCGTCGAGACCCGCCAGCCCGTGCCCGCTGGCGCCGGGCACGTCCGCGGCGAGGTCGTGAGCGCTCTCCTCCGTACGGTTTGCGATCCGCACGTCGGCGCCGGCGTCGGCGAGCGCGAACGACGCCGCTCGTCCGGCGCCGCCCGCGCCGACGACGACCGCCGTCGCGCCGTCGAGTTCGACATCGTAGCGGTCGAACGCGCGGAGCACGCCCGCTGCGTCGGTGTTGTGGCCGGTCGGCCGGTCGCCCGAGAAATCGACGGTGTTGACCGCGCCGATCCGGGTCGCCAACTCGTCGGCGTCGACGCAGTCGAGCACGTCCTGCTTGAACGGGATCGTCACGTTCAGTCCGGCGACACCGAGCGCGCCCGCGCCCTCGATTGCCGCATCTACGTCGCTGGGATCGGGTTCGAAGGTGACGTAGCGGGCGTCGATCCCCAACTCATCGTATCCGGCCTCGTGCATCGGCGGCGACAGCGAGTGCCCGACCGGGTTGCCGATCAGGCCGTACACGTCCATACGGCTTCCACGCGCCCGGATGAAAATAACTGGCACGATCCGCGGCGCGGACGCCACAGCGGCGCATTCGCATCGCTCCGGGCATTCTACGGTCGTACTGGCCCGGACAGACAACGCAAGAACTACCAGCCACCGTCGTTTCGGAGGTGCTAATGAGTAGTCCGCTTCGACATCCGCTGATGGGCGTCGTCGTCGCAGTGTTGCTGTCGGTGCCGTGGGTGGTCGTGTACGCGGTCAGCTCACCCGAAGCGATCGGCACCGTCCCGACCGTCGCAGTGAGCGGCCTGTCGGTGCTCGGCGCCTCGTTCCTGCTCGCGTGGGGCGCCGAGACCGCCGAGAAAGACGTGCCGCGCGCGTTCGCTATCGCGGTGCTGGCGATTCTGGCCGTCGCGCCGGAGTACGCCGTCGACGCGTTCTACGCGTGGCAAGCCGGCCAAGGTCGGGTCGGCGCCGGTGACCTCGCTGTCGCGAACATGACCGGCGCGAACCGTATCCTGATCGGCCTCGGCTGGTCGGGCATCGCCCTGTTCTCGATCTACCGAGCGACCCGGAGCGGCGACGCCGCCGTCGAGCACAACGACGGCATTCTCGCTGATGCGGTCGTGCTCGACCGAGATATCGCAACCGAGATCCTCTTCTTGATGCTCGCCACGCTGTGGGCCTTTTTTGTCCCGCTCGGCGGCGGGATCGACACTCTCGACCTCGTCGTGCTCGTCGGGCTCTACGTCGTCTACATCGGGATCATCATCCGCGGCGGCGCCGACGATGGGGAGGTCCACGTCGGCGTCCCGGCGTATCTCCAGAAAACGCCCGCGAACGTCCGAATTCCGTCGATATTCGCGCTGTTTGGCTACTCCGGATTCTTGATCTTTACCGCGGTCGAGCCGTTCGCCCACGGGTTAGAAAACATCGGTCTGCAGTACGGCATCCCGGAGTTTTTCATGATCCAGTGGGTCGCGCCGCTGGCCAGCGAGAGCCCCGAACTGATCGTCACGGCCTATCTGGTCAACAAGGCCCGCACGACCGCGGCGTTTAACGCCCTGATCTCCTCGAAGCTCAACCAGTGGACGCTGCTGATCGGGACCCTCGGCGTCGTCTTCAGCATCTCGCAGGGCGCCTACGGCGTCCTCGAGTTCAGCTTCAAGCAGTCCGCCGAGATCTGGCTGACGGCCGCTCAGAGCTTCTTCGCGCTGGCGATCCTGATCAACTTCCGGATCACCGTCCGCGAGGCGGTCGTGTTGCTCGTGCTGTTCGTCTCGCAGGTCGGCATCGAGTTCCTGCTGATCGATACGATCTCGGTCGGGTTCACCGCGACCGACTTGCTGTTGGCCTACACCGCAGTCTATCTGCTTCTCGGCAGTGCGATGTTCGTGGCCCGGTTCGACAACGTCCGGCACGTCGGCAGCCTCGCAAAGACCAACGTCTTCGCCGACGGCCAGCCCGCCGACTCCGACTGATCGGGCGCTGTCGATACGCTTTTTCGCGCCGACCCCAAACCCTCGGTAGTGATTGCGATCGTCGTCAGCCGTGCCGATTTCGCCTCCGAACACATCGGAGAGCACCTGCTGTCGCTCGCCGACTGGGACCGCCGAATCGACGACGCGGCCCCCGACGCCGAGGACGGCGGCGAGGTCTTCCGGACCGACGGCTTCGAACTGCGCACGTTCGACCAGATGCATCTCGATATCGAGGCCGCCGCCGACGCCTTCGACGACCCCGATCTGCTCGTCTTCGCCTCGCGCCACGCCGGTGACACCGGCCCGCTCTTGACGGCCCATTTCACCGGCAACTTCGGCCCCGCGAAGTTCGGCGGCGAGGACAACGCGCTGGCGACTTCCTGTCCGAGAGCGCTGTCGGCGGTCGTCGACGCACTCGACGAGTACGCCCCTCCCGAGTACGATGTCGGCGTCGAGGCCACCCACCACGGCCCGACGGCCGTCGGCGTCCCCTCGATGTTCGTCGAACTCGGCAGCGACGAGCCACAGTGGGACGACCCCGACGGCGCTCGCGCGGTCGCACAGGCTATCCTCGATCTGGACGGCGTCGCCCCGAACGCCGAGCGCCGTCCGGGCGACTCTTTGCGGGACGACACCGCGTCGGATGATGACGCCCCACCGAGCGACGCCGACAGTTCGATCCGTCGGCACGTCGTCGGCATCGGCGGCGGCCACTACGCCCCCCGATTCGAGCGGGTCATCCGCGAGACCGACTGGCACGTCGGGCACATCGGCGCCGACTGGGCGCTGACGGCGATGGGCGAGCCCGACGCTCACCGGGACGTGCTCGACGCCGCCTTCGAGCGCAGCGGCGCCGACCTCGCGCTCGTCGACGGCGACCACGAGGCGGTCGTCGACGCGATCGAGGACCTCGGCTACCGGACGGTCGGCGAGCGCTGGCTCCGCGAGACCGACGACGTTCCCCTGTCGCTGGTCTCGCTGCTGGAAGCCGAACTTTCGCCGGTCGAAGACGGCCTCCGATTTGGCGTCCCGGCCCGCGAGGGCGAGGCGCCGTCGCCCACCGACGTTGCAATCGTCGACCTCCCCGACGACCTGCTCGCCGACGCGCAGGGCGTCGACGCCGATGCGGCCCGCGAGGCCGTCGAACGGTTCGCCTACGGCTTCGAGACCGCGGAGTCGGGCACCCGGATCGAGGGCGCGGCGGCGTTTCCGGCGTCCGGCGACGCCGCCGGTTTCTCGACCGACACTGACGCTCTCGCCCCGGACGCCGACTTGGCAGCCTACGACGACCTGATCGCCGCGCTGGCCGAACTACTGGCGGCGAAGTACGACACCGTTGAGCGTCACAACGGCCACCTGCTGGCCGAAGTCGAAGCGTTCGACCCCGAACTCGCCAGCGCGGCCGGCGTTCCCGAGGGGCCGGCGTTCGGCAAGCTCTCGAACGGTCAGCCGGTCGAGGTCGACGGCGAGCGGATCGCTCCCGAGGACGTGCAGTCAGTCCAGACCGAGACGTTCGAGTTGTGAGCGTGCGAGACGTGCCGCTCCCGAAAACTGTTTTCCGTCGTCGCCCCAAGTGGCGGGTATGCCGCCGACCCTGGAAGTCGAGTGCACGAGCGACGACTGCGAGATCGACATGTTTGAGCTGCACTACACGTACGACATGCCCGACGATGTCGGGGTCGAGGACTTCTCCTGCCCGTACTGCGGGGGGACGGAGTGCCTCGAGGAGATCCAGCTATGACGCTGCGCGAGCTCGGCCGATCGGTCGGCGGGAGCGTGCTGCGCCGGGTCGGCCGCGCCGCCGGCAGCGTTCAGGAGCGCCGGCCGATACCGGCCGATCTGCTCGAAAGCGACGACGCCTTTCTGGCCGTGTTCGACGCCGCCGGCGCGACCAGCAGTGACGTTCAGGTTCGGTTCTCTCGGGGCACCGTCCACGTCCGGATCGACCGGTTCCGCGACCCGCAGGACGACTTCGAGATGCGTTTCCCCGGTCGCGGGCTCTCGCTCGACGGCACGGTCGACCTCCCTGCTGACGTGGCCGTCGACCCCGACTCGGCCTCGGCGACGCTGACCGACGCCGGAGCACTGGAGGTGCTGGTGCCGAAAGTGGAGTCCTCGGCCGATAATTCCGACGCCGGCTCGGACGACACCGAGACGACAGACGCCGACGCTGCCGACGCCTGATATCAGCCCCGCTCGTCGACGACGATCCCGTCTGCGATCTCGATTTGCTCTCCACCGTCGAACCGCGTCGGATCGAACGCGGCGACGCCGTCCCCACCACAGAGTTCCCGAGCGGCGAGTTCGCCGATCGCCGGCGCGCGCATGAACCCGTGGCCATGAAAGCCCGTCGCGACGACCAGTCCCGGCGCGACACTCCCAACCAGCGGATTCCGGTCCGGTGTCGCCGTGCATAGCCCCGCCCACGAATCCGTCGCAGCCGTGTCGACGCCGTCGACGCGCTCGGACAGCACACCGATCAGCTCCTCGCGGAACCACGCGTCGGCGTCGCGCGTCCAGTCTTCGGGATCGGCTGCACCCGGCTCCACGCCGTCGCCGGCGAGCAGCCCAGTTCCGTTCGGGCGGGCGTAGTACTCGCCGGTCGCGTCGTAGAACGTCGGAAGGTCACCGTTGCCCTCGGCGACGCCGACGGTCAGCGCCTGCACTCGGTAGGGCGCACAGGCAATCTCGACGCCGGCGTCGGCGAGCAGCGTCGGCGTCCGCGCGCCAGCGGCGACGAGGACGGCGTCGAACGTTCGGACGCCGCCCTCGCGGGCACGATTCCGGTCGCTGTGGCCGACTCGAACGCCGATCGGATCAGTCTCGATGGACGCCGGACTCCCGACTTCGACCGCGGCGCCGTCGGCGCGTGCGGACTCGACCATCGCCGCGGCGTAAACCTCGGGATCGGCGGTTCCGGCGGTCCGAGCGACGGCGACGACCGCCAGATCGTCGGTCCGCAGGGCGGGCCACCGGTCGGCGACTGCCGCCGGCTCCAGCACCTCGACGCTTCGGCCGTTCGCGCGCATCCGGGACGCCTGCTCGCGGATGGCCTCGGCGCGTCGGTCGTCGCCCTCGCGGGCGAACCAGACGTAGGGTTGCTCGGTCAGCGCGAACTCGCCGCTGCCCGAGGCGGTGCGAAAGCGTTCGATTGCTCGGTCTGCGACCGCGGCGTCGAGATCCTCGGCGAAGGCGTCGTAGACGATCCCCGCTGCCCGGCCGGTCGCCCCGGCGCCGACAGCGTCGCGCTCGAACAGCGTCACGTCGGCGCCCCAGCGCGCCAGATCGCGGGCAGCCGTCGCACCGACCGCGCCGGCGCCGATCACGGCGACCGATCGGTCGAGTTCGGGTGGCGGCGTCGCGGGGGACGCCGGCAGGTCGAACTGCATACCGCGACGCTTGGTCGGCGCCGAAGAAAATCCCTCACCTTGCGGAGGTTGAAGGTCCTCGGGAGCCTAGGTCGGGTATGCGAAGTTTCAGGATCGGCTCGGCCTTCGGCATCCCGATCAAGCTGGACCTGACGTTCCTGCTCGTGTTGCCGCTGTTTGCCTACCTCATCGGCTCCCAGTCGTCCCAGATCGTCGAGTTGCTCAATCAGGTGCTCGGCGCGACTATCACCCTCGAAACGTTCGACGGCGGCGCGACCCGCTGGGTTCTGGGTACCGTCGCGGCGCTCGGGCTGTTCGTCGGCGTGTTGCTCCACGAACTTGGCCACTCGCTGGTGGCCCGCCGCTTTGGCTTCCCCATCGACTCGATCACGCTGTGGATCTTCGGCGGCATCGCGTCCTTTACCGAGATGCCCGAGGACTGGCGCCAAGAGCTCGCTATCGCCATCGCCGGTCCCGTCGTGAGCGTGCTGGTCGGCGTGGTCTGTTTCGGCCTGTTCTCGGCCGTTCCGGCGAGCGCCGGCGGTGCGCAGTTCGTGTTCGGATACCTCGCCGTGCTCAACGTCATTCTGGCCGTTTTCAACCTCCTGCCTGCGTTCCCGATGGACGGCGGGCGGATCCTTCGGGCGATCCTCGCGCGCACCCGTCCCTACGCGAGAGCGACCTCGATTGCCGCCGAGGTCGGCAAGTTCTTCGCGGTGCTGCTCGGGCTGTTGGGGCTGTTCAGCTTCAACGTCCTGATGATCGGGATCGCCTTCTTCGTCTACATCGCGGCCTCCTCGGAGTCACAGCAGGTCCAGTTGAAGGCCGCTTTCGAGGGCGTGACGGTCCGGGACGTGATGACGCCGTCCGAGCGACTGCACACGGTTTCCCCTGATACGACGATCGCCGAACTTCTCCAGCGGATGTTCCGCGAGCGCCACACAGGCTATCCCGTGATCGAGGACGGACAGCCCGTCGGGATGGTGACGCTCGACGACGCCCGCGAGGTCACCCCCGTCGAGCGCGAGGCCTTTACCGTCGACGACGTGATGAGCCGTGATCTCGTGACGATCCCGGTCGACGCCGACGCGATGGCGGCGTTCGATCGCCTGCAGGAACACGATGTCGGCCGCCTGCTCGTCGTCGACACTCGCGGCGATATCGTCGGGTTGCTCTCGCGGACCGACCTGATGACCGCGCTCGATGTCGTCCGATCGACCGACACGATCGACGGCGGCGACCTGCGATCGGCGTCGAACTGATCAGGAGCGCTTGACGACGTCTCGGATCACGCTCTGGACGAGGCGCTCGTTCTCTAGGTCGATCACCTGCGAGGAAATTTCAACGGGGATGCGCTCGCCGTCGTCGGTGACGACATACACCTGCGAACCGTCGGCGTGCTTGCTCACCATACCCGCGCCGGTTTCCAGACGCTCCCGAAACAGCGTCTCGTACAGCTTGCGATCCTCGGAGGGATGAAGCGCCGTGTGATGTTCCCCGGAGAGCGTCTCGGAACTGCGGCCCAGCAGCGACTCCGCTGACTGGTTTATCTCGACGATCTCTCCGTCTTCGGCGTCGGTCACGACGATCGCGGTCGGCGCTGTGTCGACCAGCGCCCGATAGCGCTTACGCGACCGTTCGAGTTCCTGCTGGCGACGCTTGCGCTCGGTAACGTCGCGGAAGTAGATCGACAACCCGTCCACGTCGGGGAAGATCCGCACTTCCAGCCAAGCGTCGAGTAGGTCGTAATGCTCCTCGACCGAGATCACCTCTTGTTCATCGAGCACGCCCGAGGCTGCCCTGTAGAACTCCGTGTCTTCGATGCCGGGGAACACCTCCGTCACTTCTTTGCCCCGCAACTCCTCGTTCGAGCGGTCCAGCAGCTCCGCGGCGCGCGTGTTAGCGTAGGTCAGTTGCCACTGTTCGTCGAGCGCGACGAAGCCGTCGTCGATCCGCTCGTACACCCGCCGGATGCGCCGATTGCGAGCCTTCTTTGCCTGCTCGGTCCGCCGCTGGCCGACCGCGTTCCGGATGCGGTGGGCGAGCAAGTCGTAGTGCTCGCTGCCGGCCTCTTTGCGGATGTAATCGGTGACGCCGGCCGAGATTGCCTCGCTGGCGACGGTCTCGTCGCCTTTCCCGGTCATGATAATAAACGGTAGCTGGGGGTGGTCCGTGCGGACATCTCGCAGGAACTCGATCCCATCTTTTTCGGGCATCTGGTAGTCGCTGACGATGCAGTCGACCGGCTTTTCCGCCAGCGTCTGCTCGCCCTCGACCGCGCTCGTCGCGGCATCGACGCGAATGTCTTCGAACTCCTCTTCTAGAAACATTTCCGCGAGCTCTCCGAAACGGGGGTTGTCGTCGACGATGAGAACGCGAATAGGCCCTCCAGAGACGGTTGCCATTACCCACTGTCTCGTAGCTGTCAGTATAATGGTTCTGGTGGTTCGGGGGCTACGCGTCGGCCGGATTTCGCGCCTGCGCAAACGTTTACTCGACTCGGTTTCTGCCCGTCCACGTCCGGATCCCCACAACTCCGTCGGGTGGGGCGAGCGATCAAGTGCAGCCGCTTCACGCCGCAGTCGAGGCTGTCTGGCAATTCGATTCCAGAGACGTTTCTGGCAAGTGAAAAGTAAAGGAGTCCAGGTGCGAGAATTGAACCCGCGTCTCAGCCTCCACAAGGCTGAAGGATAGTCCACTACCCCAACCCGGACACGTACTCCAATCTAATACCGAGCCAATTGAAATACGTTACGCCTCGAAACCGTCGCGTCATGCGTTCTCACACTGCGACGATGCCGGCGCGGCGTCGAGACGCCGCTGTGGGGCCACACCGCGGCGCTTTTCTCTCGCCGGCCGGTAGGTGGGGGCAACTGTGGCGATCACGGACAAAATCTACGTGAAGAACCACCGGCAGCTGAGCTCCCAACTCGACACCCACATCCCGAAGGGGGCGTTCAAGGGTGCGACGCTCGACGTGCTCTTTACCGGCGGCGGCCTCGAAAAGCTGGACGAGGCCACCCGCGATCGCGTACTCGACTTCGCGGAGGACTTTCTGGACTGCGACTGCGACAACAATCCCTACTGTGGCTGTCCGGAGCGCAAGTTCGTGCGCTACTTGCTCGAACTGCGTGCGCAGGGGCTCGGCCCCGACGCCATCGTCGACGTGATGAGCGACGACTACATGCTGTACGCCTACCCGGGCGACGTGCTCTCCTTTCTCGACAGCGGCGTCCGGACGCTGGAGGCGGTCGAGGAACTCGCGGCCGTCGAAGGCGACGACGAAGCCAGAGAACAGGCCCGCCGCGTCAAACGGAACCTGTCGGGCTGACTGCGCGATTTAGCCGAGGTGGAGCGTCTCGTCGTCGGCGTCGTCCCGGTCTAAATCTTCGAGGTGGATCACGTCGTCGGCGTCGTCGTCGACGCGCTCGCGCAGGTGGGTCGCGTACTGCTTGTACTCGTCTAACTGCTCCCGCAGGTGGTCGGCTTCGAGTTCGAGACGTTCGTGTTCGCGCACGAAGCTCTTCGGTACCGTGACCTTCGGCGGGAACTCGTCGTCGTCGCTCTCGTCGACGGCGCTGTCGAGGTCGTGTTCGGGGACGACCTCGATCTGACCGTCGTGGGCAACGAGCATGTCGACGTAGTCGCGGAACACCGCCGACAGCGAGATGTCGCGCTCCTCGGCGATCTCCCGTAGCGACTCGAAGTCGTCCTCGTTGACGCGAAACGAGATCGTCTTGTTCTTGTTGCCCATGCTACCGACTACCTCTTGCTGAACGCACTTAATCGTTTGTCAGACGACGCCCAGCGGCGGCATGGCGTGTCTGCTGAAAAACGTCCGGCGGGTGTGGCCGGCTAGGCCGGATCCGCAGCGGCTTCCTGCTCGTCTTCGAGGTCCTCCAGCGCGGTGACGACCTCGCGGCGGTAGTTCTCGATCGGGAACTCGTACTCTTCGTCGGCCATCGCGGCGTACTCGCTCGCGTCGGTGTCGAAGTTCTCGATCCGGTCGAGCGTGCGCTGGGCGGTCTCGACGACCCAGCGGTCCCGCACGTCGGCGTCGACGACGGTGATCGACTCCGGTCGCACGGAGACGTTCACGTCGCCCTCGTCGGTCTCGTAGGTGCGAGGCTTGCCGACGACCGAGACGTACGCGGGCGGTTCCAGATCCCGCAACATCGCGGCGGCGTCGGGCTGGTACTGGCCGGCGTAGACGAAGAAGGTCCCCGTCGGATCGACGATCCGGCCGCGCCAGTACTCGTTGTCCTCGCCGATGTCCTCTTTCTCGGTGAGCGTGCCGGCGAAGAACACGCGATTGACGCGCTCGCCCGTCGGCAGCAAGGCGTAGACGGGCGCGCGCTCGTCGTCGGATTCCTTGAACGTGTAGCTCGCGTCGTTGAACTCGGTTGCGAACGCGCGTCGCGCGACCTCTCGGCTGGGTGCATCGCTCATGTTAGATCGACCTCGCTTTGATCAGCGTCTCCTCGACATCTGTCGGCCCGGCCAGTTCCTCGACCTCGTCCGCGAGCACGTACCGACCGAACACCGGTCCCGAAACGCGGTAGTACGTGCCGAGCAGCGTGTCGGAGATCTCGTCGGCGACGACCTCGGTGTCGAGCGCGTCCATCGCCATCTCTTGGGCTTCGTCGAGGGTGATGTCCGCGACGTTCTCGGTCGCCTCCTGATCGAAGATGACCTCGTGGGCGTCGAGCCCGTCGTCGATCACGCCCTTGATCCGGAGGTCGAACTCGCCTTCGACCTCGCCGTGTTCGTTACAGCGCCCGTTCTGCAGGACGCGGGTGCAGTCCTCCTCGGGACAGCGCTTGATGAGGCCGCTGCCGCTCTGGATGTCGACCAGCGCGCCCTCGATCTCCTCGGCGTCGTCCCCGACTTCGATATCTTCGTCGAGCTCCTCGACCGTCGTCGTGCTGTTGAGCTTGACCGAAAACCGGCCCTCGTACTCGTCGGTGACGACGTTGCCCAGACGGTAGACCGCGCCCTCCTCCAGTTCCTGAAGATCGGACGCGGCCCACTTGACGAACTTGATCGTCCCGCTCTCGTCGCCGAGCAGGCCCACCTGTGCGATCGACTCGCTGCGGGGCTCCCACAGGTCGACGAGCTTCGCTTCGACCGTGTGCCACGCCTCGTCCTCGTCGATGTCGCCGACGGCGATCAGCTCGCTGCCGCCGCCACCGCCACCTCCGCCAAGGGCGTCGCGCTCTAGGCCCGCCTCGTCGAGGTAGTGGTTGGTGACGCTGCGGCGCGCCTCGTCGACTGGCACTCTGTACTCGTCGACCAGATTCGACAGGCGCGACTCGACGTCGTCGACCTCGATGTCCAGATGGTCCGCAAACTGTTCGTGTATGTCTTCCGCGTGCTCTCGAAGATCACTCATGGTTTGCTCTGTCTCCGCTCTGTTTTCAGTGGGAGACACTACTCGGTTGGCCCCGTTCGTACATAAACCTGTGGCAGCCGCGGCGAAAGTGAAAACGGCGATAAGGGTGCTGTATGCGGGCATCTTGGCGAGCTATCAGATTCCAAAGCACCGGGATTCAGGGCGCCCTCGTGCGCACCTGCGATGGACCTTAGTGTGCCGGCCTGCAACTCGTTCGTATGACCGATGTCGGTGGTCGGCGTGGCTGATCGCGACCGCGTCCGCCGGTTCGTCTCCCGGACGCTCAGGGGGGCTGGCCGCCAGCTAGAGGAGGCCCGACAGGCGTATCAGGAGGGTCGAACGACGGCGTCGCTCCCCCGCGATGAGGACGGCAAGGCGCGGATCGTCTGCCGCCGGTACGCCGAACGGCGCTCGGTTGGCCTCGACGACCACGGGCGTCCCGAGTGTTTCGACCCTGACCATCCCGATTGCCGAGGCTGTGCCGAGGACGTTCGTGACGGCGTCGTCGAGACGTGGTGACGCGTCCGACTGCGGAGTGAAAGTGGTTCTTTTCGATCTAATGGTATCGCAGTAGTGCGATTTCGAAGTGAAACGGAGGGGTTCGGTACGGACTGACAATCGAACTGAATCAGGAACGAACCGACGCTCGTCGACGCCGAAGCGACCGCTCAGTCGCCCGCGCTGGGCTGGAGGCCGGCCCGTTCGACGTCTTGGCCGCCGACCGACGAGCGGTAGCTGTCCATCCCGTCGTCCCGCGTGATGCCGAAGTTCTCTTCGTGCAGTTCCTGCACGCGCTCGTACTCCTCGTCCGACAGCGCGGGAACGTCGCTGGCGGCCGCCCACGCGTCGATGTCGTCGGTCGTCCGGAACGTCGGCGTCACGGAGGCGACGGCGTCGTGATAGAGCAGCCACTGGATCGACGCCTGGGCCATCGTGCGCTCGCCGTCCCGTTCGAGGAAGCGGATCGACTCCAACTTGTCCCAGCCGGTCTCGTACCACTCCTGCGGGCGGTGCGAGCGGTGGTCGCCCTCGCCGAGTTCGGTGTCGGGCGTGACCTGCTCGTTGAGCAGCCCCGAGGAGTGGGGGACGCGCGCGAGCACGCTCGTGTCGGCGTCGTGTTCCTCGACCGCGTCGAGGAAGTGCGTTCCCGGTCCCTGCTCGAACAGGTTGAACACGGTCTGGACGGCGTCGAACTCGCGCTCGACGGCGGCTTCGCCCTCGGCGAGCCAGCCGATCGAGGGGCCGAGCGCCCAGCCGATCGAGTCGACGCGGCCCGACTCGACGAGTTCGTCGAGCAGCTCCATCACGTCGTCGTCGACCTCGGCGGCGTTGGCGTTGTGAACCTGCAGCAGATCGACGTAGTCGGTGTCGAGCCGGTCGAGCGAGCGGTCGAGCGCCGTCTCGATCCACTCGGGCGTGATCTCCTTGGGGAGCTCGCCGTGGCCCGCCTGCGGGTTGTTGTAGAAGTCGTAGCCCACCTTCGTGCCGATAGTGACCTCCTCGCGGCGGTCGCCGAGCGCCTCACCGATGATCTCCTCGCTGGCGCCGTGGCCGTACACGTCGCCGGTGTCGAAGAAGGTGATCCCCCGGTCGAGCGCGTGGCGGACCATATCGATCGCCTGCTCGTCCGACCGGTCGCCCCACCAGTCCGTGCCGACGACCCACGCGCCGAAGCCGACTTCGCTCACTTCGACATCGGTGTCGCCCAGCGTTCGGTAGTGCATGCGCGTGTGTTAGGAACGGGACCACTTAGCGCGTGCGGATTCCCGCTCGTCGGCGCCATTCCGAAGTCACTGCCGAGACCGCTGCCCGCTTACTCGCTCCGCTCGCCGACCTTCACGAGCTGTTTGCCGATGTTCTCGCCTTCGAACAGCCCGAGGAAGGCGTCGGGTGCGTTCTCCAGACCCTCAGTCACCGTCTCTCTGTACTCGATCTCGCCGGCACCGACCCACGCTGCGAGGTCGCGCGTCGCCTGCTCGAATCGCGGGGCGAAGTCGCCGACGAGGAACCCTTCGACCGTCGCCCGCGACTCGATCAGCGCTGGCAGCTTTCTCGGGCCGGTCGGCAGCTCTTGGGCGTTGTACAGCGATATCTGTCCGCAGACCGCCACGCTGGCATCCACGTTCAGTCTCGTGAAGACGGCGTCGGTGATCTCGCCACCGACGTTGTCGAAGTACGCGTCGACGCCCTCCGGGGCAGCCTCGTCGAGCGCGGCGCCGTAGTCGTCGGTCTCCTTGTAGTTGATCGCCGCGTCGAAGCCAAGGTCGTCTTCGAGGAAGGCGACCTTCTCTTCCGAGCCGGCAAAGCCGACCACGCGAGCGCCAGAGAGCTTCGCGATCTGGCCGGCTACGGAGCCGACCGCGCCCGCCGCGCCGGTCACGACGAACGTGTCGCCGGCCGCTACGTCGGCCACCTCGCGGGTCCCGAAGTAGGCCGTCCGGCCGGGCATCCCCAGCACGCCCAGCGCCGTCGAGACGGGGCCGTTTTCGGGATCAACCGGCTGCAGTTCGGCGCCCCGAGCGGTCGCGTAGTCGGCCCACTCCAGATTGCCGGTGACGACATCGCCCGCCTCGAAGCCGGTTCCGCGCTCGTCGACGACCTCGCCGACGACACCGGCCTGCAGCGGCTCGCCGACCGCCCACGCCTCCGCGTAGGACTCGCCGGCGTCCATCCGGCCGCGCATGTAGGGGTCGACAGAGAGATACAGCGTCCGGACCAGCGCCTCGCCCGGTCCCGGCTCCGGAACGTCTTCTTCCACGAGCTCGAAGGTGTCGCGGTCAGGTCGTCCGTCGGGACGGTTCGCCAGCAGGAACTTCCGATTCGTTTCTGACATCATCCCATCTTCGCAAGCCGAGTCAAAGACCAGCCCGGTAACGGACGTACCCTCGCCGAGGGTCAGGGTCATACGTGGTGAGAAGCGCCATTCTCTGAACTGCCCCTCACGATGTCATTCGGGCATGACAGCGTGGTTTCGGACACTCACTGATGCCGTTTGGTTCTCTGTTAAAGTCTAGTTATTAATGTTTAGAAAATACATGCATTTATTATAGTAGAGTATGAAATGTTGCTCCATGACCAGCGAGAACGGGAATCAGTCGGGAACCGGTGATCGGCCATTTGCAGCGAGCACCGACGAGATCGACGCCGTCGACCCCGAGCAGGTCGCGGCACTGGACGACGAATCGGTCGCCGACGACGGCCCGGACCCCGAGCAGTTCGAGGATTTCGTTCGCGGCGTCGACCCCGAACGGACAGCCTCCGCCGACCGTCCCGAGTCGTCCGTCCCCATCGACGCCTCGATGGACGAACTGTTCGGCGAGCAGTGAGCCAGTGCCGCCGCGGCGTCGCCACGCGGCGTCGTCGCGCTCGCGGCGAGCGCGGCCCCGACGGAAACCCATTTTAACGGCGGTGAGCAAGGAAGGGCAATGACCAAGCGCCACGTCAGCCTCCCCGAGGACGCCGAAGCGGGTCTCGAGGCGTTTATCGAGGAGGTAGACCAACGGCTCTCCTCTGACGAAGACACCTGTTCGGTCGTCGAGGACGTGCTCGTCGACTTACACGGCGACCGGGACGCTTACGAGCGCTGGCAGGCCGGCGAAGACGTTTCACCAGCCGAGCGCGTCCGACTGCAGGGCTATGACCCCTGTAACTCCACGCTCGAAAGCGAGTACTACGCTGAAAAAGACGAGGAGACGTTCCGGGAGTCAAAGCACCTCCAGTGGCTCTGGCGCCAGTTCGACGCGACGCCGATGGCCGACAACGTCGAGTTCGCACTGCGATTTCGTCAGATGCTCGGCGAGCACCTCTTCGACGAGTGCGGGGAAAACTGCCGATTTTTCAAGGGGATCTCGGTTACCTACGGCCACAACATCTCGGTCGGCGACAACGTCGTGATCCACGACGACGTTCATCTCGACGACCGCGGCAAGCTCACGATCGGCGACCGCGTGTCGATCTCCGACGGCGTCCACCTCTACAGTCACGACCACGACCTCGTCGACCAGACGCAGGTGGACAACTTCCACACGATCGTCGAGGACGACGCGCGGGTCACCTACGACGCCATGGTTCGGGCGGGCTGTCGCGTGGGCGAGAACGCCGTCGTCGGCGCTCGGTCGGTCGTACAGGGGGACATCCCGGATCATCACGTCGCCGTCGGGACGCCGGCGACGAGCGTCAAGATCAAGCCGGGCTGGGAGGAGGTCGCGACGCCGCTCGACGCCGAGGGCGTCAATGCCAACCGACAGGACGAGCGCCGGATCGAACGCGACCTTCCCGATGATTTCGAGCCGTTCGACGAGTTCCAGCGCGACCTCGAACCGCCGAACTAACTCCCGACCGCGATCAGAATAGCCAGCGTTCGAGCGCCTGTTCGACCGCAATCAGCCCCACTAGTGCTCCGAACCAGTACGAGCCGACGATCCACTCACCCGACAGCGCGTTGACGCCGATCGACAGCCAGACCGCGGCGACGACATACGCGGCTATCACGACGAAAAACGTCGCGTAACTCCATCTACCGTGCGTCGGATCGTCAGTCGATTCGTCACCCATCGTCTGATCGGAGCCGGTCGCCGTTCGATTGTGAATCAGTACCGTCTACCGTCGTCCTTCTCACTCGACTATTAATAATCATTCTGGACTGGTGGCAATCGCACCGAACAATCAAGTTGTGTGAGACCGTACACCACACTGATGGACGTCTGGCAGTGGGTCGTACTGTACGCGACGTTCCTCGCGGTCGTGCAGTTACTGTTGTACTACTACTTCCGCCGGAACCGGGACCGCCGTTCGGTCCCCGCATCGGGGCTTCGTGACGCCGGCCAGCTCAACGGCGCCGTCCCGAACGGACGCGGTTCCGGTGAGGGTTCGGAAGCCGCCGAGGAGTTCGACGCGCCCGGTGATGCCCCCGGCCCGGTCGCGGAGGGAGTGATCGTCTGCCCCCACTGTGGCGCGCGAAACGAGCGCGAGCCCACCTACACGTACTGCCGGAACTGCGCCGCCCAGCTCGGTGCCTGAGGGGTCGCCCGTGTTGGGCGACCCCGGCCGATTTTGTCTCGTCCCGTCGAATCGTCCGTATGAGCGGAAGCCCCAGCGAACACGCCGGCGCGGTCGGTCATCACTTTGCTGCCTTCGACCGCCGCGACTGGCACCGTCCGGTCGATCGCGGGCCGCTCCGGTTCGCCGTCGTCGGCGTCGGAACGTTCGCCAAGAACCGGGCGCTGCCGGCGATCAGCACCGTCGAGCAGACCGAGACGACGGTGTTCGTGAGCAACACCGTCTCCGAATCCGACCCGGTCGCTCGGGAGTACGACATCGAGGCCGTCGTCGGATACGACGAGTTTCACGCCGGTGCGGCGACCGACGACTACGACGCCGTCTACGTGGCGGCGCCGAACGCCTTCCACCGCGAATACGCCGAGTCGGCCGCCAAGCACGGCAAGCACGTCCTCTGCGAGAAGCCGCTTGCGACCAGTGTCGCCGACGCCCGGTCGATGGTCGACGCCTGCGAGGACGCCGGCGTCACGCTGATGACCGCCTATCGACTCCACGTCGAACCGGCGACGCGTCGCACCCGCGAACTCGTGCAGGAGGGGTACATCGGGCGCCCGGTACAGGTCCACAGCACGTTCGCTACGAAGTTGCTCGACGGCCACGACGACGACCACTGGCGGCTTGACCCGTCGATCGCCGGCGGCGGCGCGACGATCGACCTCGGCGTCTATCCGATCAACGCGATCCGGTTTCTCCTCGACGAAGATCCGGTCACCGTGCAGGGCGTCACCAACGCTTGGGGGTCGGCGTTCGACCGCGTCGAGGAACACGCCGCGTTTCAGTTGACGTTTCCCTCCGGCGTCGTCGCCTCCTGTTCGACGACGTTCGACGGCCAGCCCGACAGCCACTTGCAGCTCGTCGGAACCGACGGTTCGATCTCGATCGACTCGCCCTACGGCGGCGACGTTCCACAGGAAGTCACCGTCGAATGTGGCGACATGCGCATGGAGTACACCGGCGCTCCGGTCGACGACGTTTGTGAAGAAGTCGCGTACTTCGCGAATCACGTGCTCACCGGTCGCCGTCCCGGTCCGGACGGTCGGGACGGTCTCACCGATCTTCGCGTCGTCGAGGCCGTCTACGACTCGGCCGAGAACGGCCGACGCGTCGAACTCGACGCCGACGACTAACTCAGCCAGCCAGCGCGGTTTTCACGTCTGAGACGCTCTCGGCGTCGACGATCACGGCCACCTGATCGCCCGATTCGAGCGTCGTTCCCGGCAGGGGGATCGTCAGCGACTCGTGTTGGCGTCCGTGGGCGTAGATTCGAGCGCTCTCGGGTAACTCGACCTCGCTCACCCGGCTTCCGACGGCGCCCGATCCGTCGCCGATGGTGAACACCGAGAGCTGGAGCTTCTCGGTCAGATCCGAGAGGACGTTGAAGTCCCCGCCCAAAAGCGCCGTCTTCGCGCCCGCGGCGCCCAGTCGCTCGGGGTAGATCACCTCGTCCACGTCGTCGGCGTACTTCTGGTAGATGTCCTCGCGGTAGTCCTCGTCGATGCGCAGCACGGTCCGACAGCCGTGGTGCTTGCCGATCATGCAGGCCGCGAAGTTGACGTTGAGATCGCCCGTCAGCCCGCCGACGGCGTCGACCGTCGACAGGTCGATCCCCTCGAACGTGGCGTCTTCGGCGCCGTCGCCCTCGATCGTCTCGAACCCTTCATCGCGCGCCCGGTCGATCTTGTCGGGATCGTTCTCGACGACGATCACCTCGTGGCCCTCCTCGCGCAGGATGCGCGCGGTCCGGATGCCGACTCGACCATACCCCACGATAACAAACTTCATGGGAGACCCCTACGCGGCCGTCCCTCAAAAAGACTAGTCCCGGATTCGGTGGTCGACGCCGATGACGCCGCGGCGTCGCTGATGGGGCGCGGGTCGCCGAGCATCACAATTCGAAGCGACGAGAACAGCAGATCTGATCAGGCCTACCCGCGGAGCGACGGCGTAGCGAGCAGGCCAGAGCCGACGAGCGCGGTCGAGACGACAGGTTCCGCCGGATCGCCGGCCAGCGTTCCGACGCTGAGCCCGACCGCGAGAATCGCCGCCAGTGCGACCGCAGCGACGCCCGCCCCGGTCGGCGTGGCAGGAAATGGAGCGGCATCGCCACTGACGCCGAGACGGGCGGCGACGCCGCCGATCGCGGCACCCAGCGCGCTGGCGGCCTCGCTGCCGACGCCGGCGATCGGGACGGCGAGCAAGCTCACGAGTAGGGCGACCGCGAACGCCGGGGCGAGGGGATCGTCGGCGCGGCGAACCAGCGGGACCGCGACGGCCAGACACGCCGCGCCCAACAGGACGCCGGCGACCACGTCGATCGGCGCGTGGACGCCCAGCGCAACCCGCGAGAGACAGACCAGCGTGATCACGCCGCCGGCGGCCGCGAGGCGGTGGCGTCGGCGTCCCGCCTCGAGAACGAGCGCGAGCGCACCCCACGTAACTGTCGCGCCGGTCGCGTGCCCGCTCGGGAATCCCGGCGAGGCGTCTGTGGTCTCGGACTCGTACAGCGGGCGCAACAGTTCCGGAACGGCTTCAGCCGGCGCCAGCGGTCCGGCGGTCGGCCGCGGGTGTGCGAGCCAGACCTTGAGAGCGAGTGTCACCGACAGCGCGGCGAGCACGACGCCGAACAGCGCCCCGACCTCGTCCCGGCCGGTGAACCAGTACGCCGCCGTCAGCGCGATGACGAGCACCCAGACCTCGCCCAGCAGCGTCGCAAGCAGCCACGCCGTCGCGCTCCAGTCGGGCAGTAGCGACTGGACCATTTCGACATCGACCGACAGCGCGCCGACTGCTCGGGCCGTTTCGACGCCGATCGACTGGGCCGTCTCGACACCGGCAGATCGCACTCGCTCGGCGCCCGCCGACAGCACGTCATCGGCGCCGACGGACTGAGCCGTCTTGACGCCGAGGCTTCCGAGCAGGTCGATGCCGGTGTGAGCGATTGACATGGGTTCAGGAGCGCCACGAGCCGATCGCGTTTCTGAGGCGACCGGGGACGCCGAGCAGCGAGAGGCCGGTCCCGACGAGCACCATCAGGACGTACAGCCCCAGCGTCGACAGCCAGATCACGAGCATCGCAAAGATCGCCCAGCCGCCTTCGAGATACGGCGTGTAGAACGCCGCGATCGTCATGGCGGTGCCGTACAGCAACACCACGTAGGGCCCCCAGCCCCGCGCGTGGCCCCGCCGGACGCGCCGGCGGACGTAGCGCTTGAGGTCGCTCTCGAACTCGTCGCGGTCGACGGTCCGCTCGTCGACGCTGTCCTCGAACTCGTCGAGCTCCGAGCGCAGATCGGCGATCTCGCTGTTCAGTCGCGCCACTTCGCTGGCCGGCGCCGTTCCGGGCCGGACCCGCTCGGACGCGGTGGGGTCGTCCGGCGCGTCGGACGGCTCCCCCGCTGTTTCGTCCGGGGCGTTAGTCCCCGCCTCGGGGCCGCCGTCCGTGGTTTCGGGGCCCTCGGGCCCGGTCTTCGACCCGCCGGCGTCGTCCGGTCGCTCAGATGAGTCCTCGCCAGTCATCGCTTCAGATGTGTCAGGCTGTCGAGCGCCACCACGTTGTACTTGCCGGTCTGTCCCAGTGTGGTCGTCGCCGGGGTCGCCGGTTGTGACCGGTCCGTTGGCTGTCTCGCCCGCGCTGCCCGCGTTGTCGGCGTCGAGCGCGTCGGCGACCTCGTCGCTACTCGGGGCGTTGCCGACGCTCGCTGTCATCTCGTTTCGATCTTGTTCGTCGGGATTGTAGCCCGGGCTGTAATCCATCGCGGCGGCGTCGTCGGCGTCGAGCCGTCCGGAACGCACCGCGTTGACGACCGCGCCGAGCATCACGACCAGCGCGCCGAAGTACAGCCACGTCACCAGCAGCAACGCCCCGCCGAGCACGCCGTAGGCGGTCACGCTGCCGGTGCTGGCCGAGTACAACTGGAACCCCACGCCGAGCGCGACCCACCCCAGCGCCGCGAACAGCGTCCCAGGCAACGCCTCTTCGTACCCGATGTCGGCGTCGGGCAAGAGCAGGTACATCGGGTAGAACACGACAGCGAGCGTGGCGACGAGCACCGCAAAACCGATCTGGGGCGCGATGTCGCCGGCCGGTATTCGTTCTATCACCGTGCCGACGACGGCCATCGAGACGACGCCGACGACGACCGCCACCGCGACGACGATGGCGTCTCGCATCTCGTCGACGAGCGTCTTCGAGTCGGTGGTGCCGTACACCTGCGCGAACGCCTTGTCGAGTCCGCGAAACAGCCGCAGGCCGCTCCAGAGCAACACGACGGAGCCGATCAGCGTCGCACCACTCCGGCCGGCATCGGCCGTCAGCGCCTCCGTGAGCAACGCCTGCGCGTCGGGCGTCAGGAACTCCTCGACGAGACGCTCGACCTGTGATTCGACGGCAGTGCCCGTCACCGAGGCGATCACCAGCCCGAGCAGCGACAGCGGGATCAGCGAGACGAACGCGTAGTAGGCGACCGCCGCCGCCAGAAACGTGATCTGCTCGGATCGGGCGGCCATCACGATCGCGCGGAGGTCGTCGGGGACGGCGTCGAGTCGCTGTCGCACGGCCGATAGTTCGGCGCCGTCGTACAAATAGGTCCGGCGTCTCGACGCCGCTGCGTCCGCGCGGATCGGGCTGTACTCTCCTGAACCGTGCTCACCTGCGCCCGCTCACTCGCCGGTCGCCGCCTCGATCTCGGCAACCGTTGCGTCCGTTTTGAACGTCGTGCCGCCGTAGTGGGCGCGGGTCGCTTCATAGCCGGCCTCGCGTAACTGCTCCAGAAAGTCGTCCATCGAGACCGCCGAGCGCGTCCACTGCTTGCAGAGCTTGTGCTGGTCGTAGTGAGTCGGCACGTCGAGTTCGGCCTCCAGCGTCGTCAGCAGGTCCCGACAGTTGTCGGCGGTGCCCATGTCCTCGCTGACCTGTTCGCGGGTCGCCGCGGCGAACTCGCTGTCGGTCAGCTGTCCCAGCCAGATCGGTCCCGCCGTCAGGACGCGATTGCCGCCGCAGTTCGGGCACGTCTCGGGCGGGTGGGCTATCAGCCCCGACTCGTGCTCGCGGTGGAGACAGTCCTCACAGTGGTGGACGTGGCCCAACTGGTCGACCGCCTCGTTGGCGTCGGTCGCGCTGTGGTCGAGTTCGAGGTAAGTCCGCGCGTAGTGGTTGGTCGCGTGCGAGAGGATCGGCGTCGCGCCCACGTCGTACCGGGCGGCCGTCCGAACCAGCGCGGAGACGAGCACGCGCACGCCCATCTCGGCGTGGTACTCGGTGTTTCGGGGAATCGCGGAGTACTTCCGGACGCCGCTGTCGAAGTGCGCGCCACACAGCGGCGCCGTGTCGGTCGCGGTGACACAGACGAGATCCCGCGCGTTCGAGAGCGCGGCGTCGGCGAAGGGCATCGGCGTCCCGAAGGGGTCGATGTCGATCACGTCGAACACCGATTCGTGCATCAGTGCGTTGGCGTCGCGCTGGACCGCCTCGCCCTCGACGCCGTTGCGTTCGAGATTGCGTTCACAGAGAGAAACGGCGTCGGCGTCGAGATCACAGAGCGTAACGTCCCAGCCGTCGACGGCGGCCCGGACCCCGCGGGCGCCGCTGGCGGCCATGGCGTCGAGATACGACGCCGCCCGCTCCTCGCGCTCGCGGTAGGCCCGCAACGCGGCGACGGTCAGGTCGCGGTTGAGCTCCTGCACGGGGTTGAAAAACACCGCGTCGTCGATGCCCTCGGTCTCCTGTTCGGGCACCTCGATCTCGACTGCGCCCTCCCGAATCTGCATGCCGACCGCTCGGCACCCCGCGGCGAAAAGCCCCACGATGCGCGGTCGGCGCCGGTATCGACGCCGACGTGCAATCGACCGAGAGTTTTTTACACTGTGGGAAATGATAACGTGTAGAACCGGTCGGCGTCGGGGCCGCGGCATTCCAGCCATGAACGAGCATATCACCGTCCTGCACGTCGACGACGAGCCCCCACAGCTAGACCTGACGAAGACGTTCCTCGAACGCGAGGGCGACCTCGACGTCAGGAGCGAATCCGACCCCGAGCAGGCGCTGGCGGCCCTCGACGGGTCGATCGACTGCGTGCTCAGCGACTACCAGATGCCCGAAATGGACGGGATCGAGTTCCTCGATGCGGTCCGAGAGCGCCGTCCGTCGGTACCGTTCGTGCTGTTTACCGGCAAGGGCAGCGAAGAAATTGCAAGCGAGGCGATCTCGGCCGGCGTTTCGGACTACATCCAGAAAGAAACCGGCACCGATCAGTACGCCGTGCTGGCGAATCGGATCCGGAACCTCGTCGACCGGCGCCGCACCGAACGAACGCTCCGCCAGCGCGTCGAGGCGATCGAGGCCGCCTCCGAGGGGATCGCCGTCTTCGAGGCGGGCGGCGAACTATCCTACGCGAACACGGCGTTCGGAGAGCTGTACGGCTACGACGCTGCCGATCTCGAAGGGAGCAGTTGGCACAAGATCGCTCCCGAATGGGCGCTCGGTCGAGTCGAATCGGAGGTCCGGCCCGCCTTGCGATCCGACGGCGAGTGGTCCGGCGAAGTGACCTGTGAGCGCGCCGACGGCGAGACGTTCCCGACCACGATCTCGCTCGCCCGGATCGACGACGCACCTGCCGCCGCTCCCGACGCGTCCGCGGGCGCCGTCTGTGTCGTTCGCGACCTCACAGAGCAGCGCGAGCGCGAGTGTGAACTCGAAGAACAGCGCCGGCGGTTCCGATCGCTCTTAGAGAGCCTCCCGGGGATGGCGTATCGCGCCCGAACCGATTCGGGCTGGCCCATAGAGTTCGCCAGCGAGGGCTGCGAGCGACTCACCGGGTACTCCCCCGAGGAGTTCGAATCCGGCGAAGTGTCGTGGGGCGAGGCAGTGCTCCACCCCGAGGACGCCGAGACGATCAACCGCGTCACCCGAGAGGCGCTGGCCAACGGCGACGCCTTCGCGCTGGAGTACCGGATCGTGCGCAAGGACGGCGACGTTCGCTGGGTGTACGAACGGGGCCACCGGGTCGAACCGGGCATTCTCGAAGGGTACATCACCGACGTGACCGCGCGGCGGCGGCTCGAAGCCGACCTCCGGCGCGCCCGTGGCGAGTCCGCCTCCGAGCAAGACGCCACGGGTGAGACAGACGCCGTTGGCGAGGCGGTGCCCGACAACGGCGAGACAGACGCCGTTGGCGAGGCGGTGCCCGACGACTACTGACCGAACCTGTTTTGTCAGGGGCTTTCTAATCTGCGTGGCGTGATCCGGGTGCTCGGCGGACCTGCCCGTCCCGAAGATCGGCCAGTGCGGACAGCGGGTGGTCGGCCGTGACCGACGGCGACGACTGGCGCGCCGACTTGGCCGCGGCGGGCGAACTGACGCCCGCAGTCGTCGAGCGCATCACCGACATCCACGGCGACCGCGGCGCCCGCGCCATCGAGGCGGTCGCCGAGGGGCGCGTCAAGGAGTACCGCGATTTCACTGTCGTCGTCGGCCACTCCGACGAGTACGTCGTCGAGGGCCGAGGTTGTACCTGCGAGGACACGCTGTACAACCTCGACCCCGACGATCCGACCGATCTCTGCTGGCACGCGCTGGCGGCGACCGTCGCGGACCTGATCGACGCCGCCGACCATCACGACATGTACTACTCCGACGTTCGTGAGTTTCTCTAACCGCACGGTGGCGTCGAACTCGGCGCCGTCCTCCGTTGCTCGGCGCCGATTTCCCGGTAGTAACCGCTTACCTCTGCGTCCGGTCCGTATCGGCGTCGGATCGTTCCCGTAAGTTGCGTTTACCGCCACGGAACGAATCCTAACCGACGATTGCCGTCGAGATAGCACTCACGTGCCGCGAACTACCCACCGAATACCTTTCAACTGCTTTGTCGCAGTTCGGCGCATGCGACGACGAACCTTCGTCACGGCGTGTGGTGTGACCGCTCTCGCAGGCTGCATCGGGGCCGGCTCGGACGACTCCGACAACAACGACAACGAGTCCGACGGCGGGCCCACGGGCAACGAGAGCGACGGCAACGACAACACCGGCGGCGACTCGCTCGGTGCGACCGATCCCGACCCGACCGAGTTCTCCGGTAGCGGCAACGCGACGACCGATACGTTCACCGTCCGCCCCGGACTCACCGTGCTGGACATCGAACCGATGTCGGGGCTGCGGGTCGACGTGATCGACTCCGGAGGGAACGTCTGGCGATCGCTGGAGGGCGACATCCAGAACTACAAGGCGTTCATTCCGATCGACGTTCCCCAAGGCGAGTACACGATGGAGATCCGAACCGACAGGGAGTGGTCGGTCAGTGTTGTCCAGCCGGACGTGGGCGACGGCGACCTCGTCACGCCGCCGGCCACGCTCACGAGTTCCGAACCGGCCTACCTCGGCCCCATCGACTTCAGCGATGTCAACTCCGTCGCGATCAACCACACCGGCGTCGGCGAGTTCTCGCTGAAGCTGTACACGCTCGGCGGCGAGTACCTCGGGGAGATTTACGCCGACCAAGGAATCTTCGAGGCCGACGTTTCGCTCGATCACGGCGGGCAGGGCTGGATCGTGTGCGCCGCCGTGAGCGACTACGAAGTCACGCTCGAGACTGACGACGGCGAGACCGACTCGATGCTCGGGGCCGGCGGTGGCGGCGGTGGCGGCAACTCGTCGAGCTAAAACAGCTTTCGCGCGCTCTTTTTGGTACTGGCTGGACGCCGAGCGAAAGCGACGCCGCGGCGTCTCGACGCCGCCGAGCGGCAGCGGCGCTACGGCGTTTCGACGCCGTCGACAGAAGATGCCGCAGGATGCCGCCGGGGATCGGCTTAGACGCCCGTCGAGTACCGCAGGATGCCGGCGACGCCGCCGAAGGCGTCGTAGAGCTGCTCGCCCTTCTCGAAGTCAGTCGAGATGAACTTGGTATCGGTGCCGCGTTGTTCGGCGATCTCGATGAGGTGATCGATGGCGTCCTCGCGGGCCTCCTCTTCCTCGTCGGCCTCGACCTCCTCGCCGCACTCGCTGCAGGTGTGGGTCGGCGTGTTCTTGCGTCGGTCGATCACTTCGCGCTCTTCGTGGCCATTGGAACACTCGTAGGTGACGACGTCCTTGCGGAGATCCTCGCTGATCAGCAGCGTCTCGACCGAGCCCATGATGAGGTTCCGCCGGGTCTGCTCGAACCCGTAGGTGGCTTCCTCGCCGGCGTGGAGCTCCTTGAAGAAGTCCTCCATCAGCGACTTGTCCTCCATGAGTTCGGCGTCGGCCAGCGCCTCCTCGCCGGCGTCGACCAGATCGTACAGGCCCGACTCGTCGGTGTAGGACACGTCGAACTTGCCCAGCACCTTGTCTTGGATCTCGTGGTGGAGATAATCGCCGTCGAGGAACTCGTCTTTGGTCGGCGAGGGACCGCCCACCAGCACGCCGTCGAGTTCGTGGCGCTTGGCGACGAACAGGTCGTTGGCCATCTCAGCGACTTCCTGATAGAAGTTGTCGATGGCTTCGAGGCGCAGTCGGGCGAATCGCTGGGCTGACTGACCACCTTTGCGCTGCTTGCCGGGCACCAGCGAGGAGGCTGACTTGACAGGCTCGACGCGCTTGCCCCGGAGCCAGCCGACGTTTGCCTCGCGCCGGTCGAGCACGATCAGGCCGTACAGCCCCTTGTCGGCCAGCATGTGCTCTAACGGCTCGGTCAGGAACTCCGAGTCGCAGTGATAGCGGAACGACTCGATGGACTGGGGCGGGTTCTCCAGCACTTCCGTCACCATGTCCGTCCGACCGCCGCCCGAATCGACGGCGCCGGAAAACAGCACGACGCCGTTGTCCGGCGGGTAGGTGTCGAAGTACTTCAGGCGCGCCTTGATCGACGACAGGGCGTCTTGGACGGCAGTGCGTGTCTGCTTGGACTTGATGTTCGACGCTTCGCTGTGCTCTTGGGTGACGTGGGCGACGACATCGCTAATCTGCTTGTCCGGCGGGACGTAGATGGTGACGAGCTGCGTGCCCGACCCCTCGTACTCCTTTAGATCCTCGATGACCTTCCGGAACTCGTATTTTTTCCGGTCGGTCTGTTCGGCATCCTGCTGACTCATTATGCGTACTAACCGCCGGAGCGTGTAAGTATGCTTTGACCTGCACGCAGACGGCCGCGCGAGGCGGTCTCTGTGGCCCCCGGCGTCCTGCGATGTTTTATTACCCGCGGGTGACTGTGATCCGATAACGAATATGTCTGGCACCACGGTCTACGCGGTCGCAAGCGGCAAAGGTGGGGTCGGAAAGACGACGACCACGGTCAACCTCGGCACCGCGCTTGCCGGCGCCGGCAGGCGGGTAGCGATCGTCGACGCCGATCTCGGGATGGCGAACCTCGCGGGCTTCGTCAGCCTCTCGCCCGACGGTCCGACGCTTCACGACGTGCTGGCCGACGAGGCCGACGCATCCGAGGCGACCTACGAGGTGGCCGATGGCATCGCCGCGGTCCCCAGCGGCACCGAACTCGACGAGTTCGCCACCGCCGACGCCACCGGCCTCGCCGACGCCGTCGACGACCTGCGCGGCGAGTTCGACTACGTGCTGTTGGACGTGGGCGCCGGCGTCAGCCACGAGTCGGTGCTGCCCCTCGGCGTCGCCGACGAAGTCGTGCTGGTGTCGACTCCCGAACCGGCATCGGTCCAAGACGTTCGCAAGACGATCGACCTCGTCGACCGCTCGGGCGGCGACGTTGCCGGTCTCGTCGTCACGCGCGGCCGGCCCGACGGCGGCGTCTCTCACGACGAGATCGCCTCGCGGCTGGGCGTCGACCTGCTCGGCTCGATCCCCGAAGACCCGACGGTCCGGGACAGCGTCTACGCCGGGACGCCGCTGGTCGTCCACGAACCGGAGTCGTCGGCCGCCACGGCCTACCGGAAACTGGCCGCGACGCTGGCCGACGGCGTCGAACCCGATGCCGTCGCCGACGACGATGCCGAAGCGACCGAGGACTCGGAAGCTGACCGAACCGGCGACGACGCCCCCGAGAACTCGGGCGAGCCCGCTACCGAGTCGTCCGTCGAGGACGCCATCGCGGGGGTCGACGACGAGGGCGATGCGGACGACGCCCAAGATGCTGACGACGATACGGGGGCGTCCGACGCAGAGCGCGCCGAGTCGGCCGTCGTGACGCAAGCCGAATCCGACGGCGCAGCCGACGCGGCGTCCGAGTCCGAACCAGAAGACGGTGGGGCGACTGACGATGCGGCGCCGATCGAGTCGGACGACGACGCGGTTACGATCCCGGACGCCGAATCCGACACGGACGACGGAGAATCCGAGGACGAGATCGACCTCGACGACGACGCGATTCCGTTCTCCGGTGACGACGCGACGGACGGTGACGCCGAAGACGATATCGACACGGCGGACAGCGAGGACCAAGGCGACGACGAGGCCGACGAGGAAGAACAGAGCGGCGGGTTCCTCGGCGGCATCTTCTGAGCGAACGCGGCCACTTCTTGATGAACTGGAACGCCGCCGCCGAGACGCTACGCTCGTTGCTCGCGCGAATCGCGGGACACGTCCTGCTGTTTACCGGCGTGTTGCTGACGCCGTCGAGCCTCTGGTTTCTCCTCGGCGGCCGGCTGACGCCGGGGTTGATCGCCATCCACCTGTGGGGGTGGCTGTGCTTTCTGACCGGGCTCTCGCTGATCTACTCGAACTAGCTACATCGAGCGCGGCGCTTCGACGCCCAGCGCGTCGAGCGCGTTGCCGACGGCGTGGCGCGCGGCCGCGACCAGCGCGAGGCGGGCGTCCCGGACCTCGGGGTCGACGTCGTCGCCGAGCACCTGACACTCGCGGTAGAACGCGTTGAAGTCCTCGGCAATCTCGCGGGTGTAGGTGGCGACGACGTGGGGCTGGAGTTCGTCGGCGGCCTCCTCGATTACGGCGGGGAATCGTGCGACGGTCCGGAGCAGGTCGCGCTCGTACTCCGTCGAGAGCAGGTCGGCGTCGATGTCGGTGGCGTCCGGATCCGCGTCGGCACCTTCGAGGATGCCACAGCACCGCGCGTGGACGTACTGGACGTACGGCGCGGACTGGGCCTCGAAGTCGAGCGCGCGGTCCCACTCGAACGTGATCGCCTTGGCGGGCTGTTTGGCGACGATGTCGTAGCGCACCGCGCCGATGCCGACCTGCCGGGCGATCCGCTCGACGTCCGACTCGTCGAGGTCGTCGTCGCGGATACGGCCGTCCAGTCGGTCCTCGACCTCCTCGCGGGCGCGGTCGATCGCCTCGTCGAGCAGATCGTCGAGGTCGACGCCGGTGCCGGCGCGCGTGGACATCTTCCCCTCGGGGAGGTTGACGTAGGAGTACAGCACCTGCTCTAACTGGTCGGTGTCGTTCCCGAGCAGTTCGAGGCTGGTCCGGAGCTGGCGGGCCTGCAGGCCGTGGTCCTCGCCCAGCACCGTCACCGCGCGGTCGTAGTTGTCGAACTTCCACTCGTGGTGGGCCAGATCCCGCGTCGCGTAGAGGCTGGTGCCGTCCGAGCGGAGGAACACGAAGTTCTTGTCGATCCCCTCGCCCGAGAGGTCGAGTTGCCACGCGTCTTCCTCGTAGACGGCTTCGTCGAGTTCCTTGAGCCGGCCGACCAGATCGTCGACCGAGTCGTCGAACAGAAAGCGCGTCTCCTTGACGAACTCGTCGAACTCCGCGGGCAGGCGCCCGAGCGACTCGCGCATCCCGCCCAGCACGGTGTCGACGACTTCGGTGACCCGGTCGTAGGTCTCCTCGTCGCCGTCTTCGAGGCCCTGCATGATCGATTCGATCTCGGCTTCGGCGGCCTCGACCTCTTCTTCGGGTCCTTCGTCGAGGAACGTGTTGCCCTTGCGGTAGTACCGAACCATGTCGTAGTCGGCCTTCTCGCGCTCGGGTTCGGGGAGGTCGCTCTCGTCGAACGTCTCGTAGGCCCACGTGAATACGGCGATCTGGCGTCCGGCGTCGTTGACGTAGTAGTGCCGATCCACGTCGTAGCCCGCGTAATCGAGCACGCGAGCCAGTGCGTCGCCGATGATCGGGTTGCGCGCCCGGCCGACGTGGACCGGCCCCGTCGGGTTCGCGCTCGTGTGTTCGAGCACCAGCGACTCATCGCGGTCCTCCAGCGCGCCGAAGTCGTCGGCTTGCCCGGCCGTCAGTGCGGCCTCGAAGTACCGGTCGCTGGGCAGGAAGTTGACGTAGGGGCCCTGCGTCGTCACGGCGGCGACGTACTCGTACTCGTCGGGGTCGATCTCGTCGGCGATGTCGGCGGCCACCTTCGGCGGCGGCGCGCCGACCTCGCCGGCCAACCGGAAGGCGACGCTGGACGCCAGCACGGCGTCGACGTCTTCCGGCGGCTGTTCGATGCCGAGGTCGTCTGCGGGCAGGTCGAGTCCGGTGAGCGCGTCGGCCAGCGCGGCTTCGACCTCCTCGCGGACGGTGAGGAACATACGACTTCGTATTCGAGCGCCGGATAAAGGCGTGACGAGTTACGGCGGCCCGGACCGCCTACGCGGGCTGTGGATCGAGCGCAACGTCGCCGTCGACGTTCTCCACGTCGCCGCCGTCTTCGAGCGCGTCGAGGCAGTCGGTGACGCTGTAGGTCCCCTCCGGCGCCGAGCACGGGTAGACGCCTGCGATGGCGTCGTCGCGGCGAACGACGACGCAGACGACCGGGAGGTGGACGACCGACCGGCCGCGACTCGGTCCCTTGCGCTCCCGGAAGAACGGCTGAATAGAGAGCGCTGTTCCGTCGGTCGCGTCCACGAGTTCGCGGTACAGTTCGGTCCCGTCAGGCCGGTCGTGGTGGAGTTCGACGGACAGACACGCCCGGCTGCTCCAGCGCGACACCGACACGTCGTCGATGATCCCGCGATCGCGGAGGCGGCGCATCCGCTCTAGCATCGCTTCCTGTCTTCGTTGGGCGGCGTCCGGAACGAACGCTCGCATGTACACGTCGAGTTCGAACGGCTCGGTATCCTGTCCCATTCTCTCCCCACGCGCTACTACGCCGGACCCGGATAAAGTCCTTTGTCGGGTGTTCGGTGACCGATCACCCAGCCGTCCGGACGCCGCTACTGATCTTCCGGACGCCGCTACTGATCTACGTCAGGGTCGATCAGCACGACGGCTTCGCCCTCGATGACCGCCCGGTCGTCCTGATCGTAGACGGCCGTCGAGAGCCGGTAGCGGTGCTCGCCGAGATCCTCGACGATCTCACACTCGGCAGTAACTACGTCCCCGATCCGCACCGGCGCGTTGAACTCCAGATCCTGCGAGAGGTAGATCGTCAGTCCCGGCAGGCGCGCCAGCGCCGCGCTGATCGTCCCCGCGACGAGCGTGCCGTGGACGATCCGGCCGTCAAACCGCGTCGCCTCGGCGAAGGCGTCGTCGAGGTGGAGCCGGTTGGTGTCGCCGCTGGCTTGCGCAAAGGCGTTCACGTCGGCGTCGACGAGCGGCTTGGTGAACCGCACGTACTCGCCGACGCCCAGCTCGTCGTACTCGTCGACCGACCGCTCCATCATCCACTCGGCGTCGCCGTAGGCGATCTCGACCACCGGTGCCTCCGTCTGCTCGGCGCCGGAGTCCGGTTCGTCCCGGTCGATGCCGATGGCCGCAAAGAGGGCGTTGTTGGCCTCCACGTAGCTGTTTACGGCGTGGCGCGAGGCGTCGGTCCACTGCCGCCCGATCGTCGTCCGGTTCGCGTCGTTCTCGCTCATGGTCACCAGTCAGTCAGCCGCGTGTTGTCCCCGTCCGCCAACCCCGTATTGTCCTCGTCCGATACGTGCTCGCGCGCTTGTCT
Organism: Natronoarchaeum philippinense; assembly: GCF_900215575.1. NCBI lineage: Archaea > Methanobacteriati > Methanobacteriota > Halobacteria > Halobacteriales > Natronoarchaeaceae > Natronoarchaeum > Natronoarchaeum philippinense. The sequence continues at coordinate 117,460 of NZ_OBEJ01000005.1, forward strand.
CCCCCGTCGTCGAGCCATACACCGACTACGACGCCGAACGACTTGTGTTTGTGCCCAAAGTCTTTGACACTGACCGCTCGCGCGCTCGTCACGCTCAAATCCCCCCGGACCGAACGGCCGGGCATGCACTTCGATCAGCGAACCCAGCGCGCGCTGCGCGAGGTCGGTCTCGACACCGACGACCTCCAACGCGCGTCGGAACTCGTCGTCGAGGAGACCACCGAGACGGCCGCCGAACTGGAGGCGTTTTTCGAGGCCGCCGACCGACTCTACTCGGACATGGATCTCGCTCACGGCGCCAGCGAGTACCCCGAACACACCGTCGACTACCTCGATCTGACGACCCACGCCGAGGACATGCGGGGCTGGCTGCGCTTCGATTCGTGGGGCGTGTACGTCGAGGACGGCCGCGTGCTCGACGACGACCTCGTCGAGTTGACGCTCGGGCCGACGATCCACGACCGCGTGAAATTCGCGCCCGCACGCGACCGCCTCCGATGACCGCAGTCCGACTGCGCGGCATCTACTCGACCGCGCTGACCCGTCTGCTGCTCGATGCCGGTCACGAGGTCGTGCAGGCCTCCGACCCGATCCGCGAGCGGTTCGACGCCGATCTGTCAGCGGCGCCGGCGGCCGTCAGCGTCGCAGACACCGACGACCGGCAGGGCGTCGGTCTCAGCGGCGCACCAGACGCCGTCGCGGAACTGCGCGACCTGCTCGCCGACGCGCTCGGCCGCGACGCCCTCGCGTGGTCGACGCCCGCGCCCCGCGGCGCGGTGTTCGACGGCGTCGTCACCGACTCGCTGGGCAGCGGCGCCGTCGTCGCGCTGGCCGACGACCCGGCGCCGCCGACGGCCGGCGCACCACTTCCCGGCGTTCCCGCCGAGGGCTTTCTCCCGTTCGACGCCGTCGACGGCTACGTAGAGGAGGGTGATCGGCTGCGCGTGCAGGTCGACGATCCGGCGGCGCCGTGGGACGACGACCGGCCGCTACTCGACACCGGCATCGAAGTGCCGGGCGAACTCGTCTCGCTCGTTCGCGGGCGCGACGACGCCACCGCCGCGGTCCGCGGAGAGCGCGGGACTGAACTCGTTCGGACGACCGATCTCCTGCCGGCCGAGGCGCCCGACGGCTGGGGGGTTCGCTGGGAGCGCGCCGCGGCCGACGCCGAGATGAGCGCGCTGGGCGACGCGCTCTCGCGGGCCGCCGAACGCGCCGCGGCGTTCGACGAGGGGCTGTCGGCGGCCGATCCCGACGCTGACGACCCGCGACAGGTCGTCGCCCCGCAGGCCACCGTCTGGGTCTGGTTCGGCCGGGAGTCGCGGTTCGCGCTCGACGAGCGGCGCCGCGACGTGACGACGACGATGCCGGGCCACCATCGCACGAAGGCGGCCGACCGAGCGGCCAGCGATGCCGTCGACTTCGTCGAGGCGGTCGGCGCGCCGGACGGCGAGTTCCCCTTCGGCGCCGTCGCAGACCAGTTCGGGCCGCGGGAGGACGACCGACTCGCGCTGGGCCACGGCAAGCCCGACGGCCGGCTCATCACGCTCGGGCGGGGCGAGGTAACAGATCGGGGCGACGACGGCTCGTTGACGCTGCGCCGCGAGATGCGCTCGTCGGGCACCTACGACGCCATCGGCACCGACCGCGAACCGGGCGACGTGGCCATCACGAAACTCGTCGAGGGCCGGTGGTGGTATCCGACGATGTACCGCGGCGCCGACGGCGAGCGCAAGGGAACCTACGTCAACATCTGCACGCCCGTCGAGCTGTTTCCCGACGCAGCGCGCTACGTCGACCTGCACGTCGACGTGGTCAAGCGTCCCGACGGCGAGGTCGAGCGCGTCGACGCCGACGAACTCGACGCCGCTGTCGAAGCGGGCTACGTTTCCGAAGAACTCGCCGAGAAGGCCAGAAGCGTCGCCGGCGCCGTCGAGAACGCGCTGTAGGCGGCTGCGGCGCTACTTTAGATTACTCTGGCACTGCGCTGCCAGAACTGCAGCCGGTCGAAAACAGCGTGCTGTCGGACCTCAGGCGTCGACGTCGTGGTCCGGGTCGTCCTCGACGGCCCGTTTCATCGAGTCGCGGCGTGCCTTGGCGTCCCGGCCCGTGGCTTCGAGCAGGAAGTCGTTCTTGGCGTCGACCGCGTCGGCGGCGGCGTCGGCATTACCCTCGGCGATGACGTCCTCGGCGTCGCGCTCCTCGAAGTGGACCGCGAGCTTGTCCTTCTTGCCGCTGTACTCGGAGGTCCCGGCGACGATCCGCTTGAACACGGGGTTGTCGGGGTCTTCGACGACGTGGAGGTCGTTGCCTTTGAACTCCTCCGTGTCGGTGATTTCGCCGAAGTAGTCCTCGACGGTCGCTTCCATGTCCGGGATTCGGTCCTCTAAGTGCTCGCCGCGGCGCATCTTGTACTCCTTCATGCTTCGTGGAATCGTCCGGGGCTGATTTACCCGTTACGGCTTGGTCCTAGCGTTCCGCGAGGTAGCCGCGGCGACACTCCGGGCAGATGTCGCCGGCGCGCAGCGACGATCCGTTCCCGGCCGCGGTGTGACCACACTCCGGGCAAACGTACTCTGTCGCCTCGCGCTCGCGGTCGGCCTCAACTGGCGAGGGCGCTGCGTCGGCGCTGGTGAAGCCGGTGTCGCCGCCGACCATCTGTCCGTCGGCGTCGGCATCGCCGCCTGCTTCCGGCTTCAGGCCGCCGCCGAACTCCACGTCGGCGGGCTCGCCGCCCGCTGGCTCGGCGTCGTAGCCCTCGTCCTCGCCGTCGGCGTCGGGCCACTCCGCTGGCGGGCCGTCCCCGCCGCTGCGCTGGCGCGTGTCGTCAGCGTCGGGCCACTCGCCGTGTTCGCGCTCTTTGGGTTCCTGTTCGTCCTCGCTCTCGTCGAGGATCACGGCGTCGTCGTCGCCGGAGGCCGGCTCCGACGCGGTCGCGCTCTCGTCTTCTTCGGTCACCGACGCCGCCTCGCGGGTCGCTTCCGGGACGGAGTCGTCGGGCCCGCCGTCGATAATTTCGGCGTCGCGCCCGTCACCGGCGACCGCAGCTTCCTCGGCGCTCCCGTCGTCGGCTCCGAAGCCACCCGTCGCGTCGGCGTCCTCGTTCGCCCCACCGGCGGCGGTCTCGTTCGCGTCGTCCGTCGACGACCCGCCAGACGTGTCCGGCGTGCTCTCTCTGGTCGCCATCGAGGTCACTTCCTTGTTCTCGCTGACGAGTTTCGTCTTCCCGCAGCGGGAACAGGTCTGTTCCTCGCGGATCGTCACGACCACCTCGCTGCCCTGCTCTTCTCGCTCTCGCTCGACCTCGCTGTCGCCGAAGCTATGTCCGAGGAGCGAACACCTGAGACCCATTGCAATCGCCTACCCAATCGGGCCGTAAAAAGTTGCCGCTGAACGGCCCCTGCGAGAAAGCGCCCTCTCGCGGTTGCGATCTGATCGACTCGGCTCTCCGTGGCGACCGATCGCCCAAAACGTCAAGTAACTTGGGATAAGGTAAAACCACAGCAGGGGCATGTATCAGACATGAGAGCACGGCGGGAGTACCGCGACCGTGATGCGACCGAGGTCGAGGTGCTCGACGCCCTCGTCGACCGGCCCGAGGACGGCATGACGGTCTTCGAGCTCCGGTCGCACGCGGACGTGAGCATCCACGACATGGAAGAGGCCTTAGAATCGCTGAAAGACGACGACCTCATCGACGTTGACGAAACCGTCGACCGGACGGTGATCAAACCGGCCGATCGAGTCATCCCCGATCCGGACGACCAGTCCACCGATCAGTCGTTTCTGGACGAACTGCGCGATCGACTCCCGTTCTGAAGCGCGACGCTTTTTCCGGCCCGGGACGAGGCTTTTCACATGACTGTCATCGGATCGGTCCACGAGCAACACGGCGCCGTCTTCGACGAGCGCGGCGGACGGCGCGTCGTCCGCAACTTCGGGCGCCCCGAGCGCGAGCATCGCGCGGTCCGGAACGTCGTCGGCCTGATCGAGATGGCCTACGGCGTCGTCGTCGTCGAGGGAGCGGACCGCGTCGACTACGTCGACAACGTCGTCTCGAACCGCGTTCCCGCGGCCGACGGCGAGGGCACGTACGCCCTCGTTCTGGACCCGCAGGGCGGCGTCGAGACGGACATGTACGTCTACAACGCGGGCGAGCGTTTGTTGCTGTTCACGCCGCCACAGCGCGCCGCCGAACTGGCCGAGGACTGGAGCGAGAAGGTGTTCATCGAGGACGTGGAGATCCGCGAGGCGACCGACGACTTCGCCGTCTTCGGCGTCCACGGCCCGAAAGCCACCGAGAAGGTCGCCAGCGTGCTCAACGGGTCGAGCACGCCCGACGAACAGCTCACCTTCGTCCGCGGGTCGATGGGCGACGCCGGCGTCACGGTGCTCCGAACCGACGCGCCGACCGGCGACGAGGGGTACGAAATCGTCTGTGCGGCCGACGACGCCGACCACGTCTACGACACGCTCGAAACGCAGGGGATGAACGCCGCGCCGGTCGGCTACGACGCTTGGGACGCGCTCACCCTCGAAGCCGGGACGCCGCTGTTCGAGACCGAACTCGACGGCCAGATTCCCAACGTCGTCGGCGTCCGGAACGCGCTCGACTTCGAGAAGGGCTGTTACGTCGGGCAGGAAGTCGTCTCGCGCGTCGAGAACCGAGGCCAACCGAGTCGACGCCTCGTCGGCCTCGCCTGCGATCAGCTCCCCGAGAGCGGCGCCGCGGTATTCGACGGCGACAGCGCGATCGGGGAGGTCACCAGAGCCGTCGAGAGCCCGACCGTCGGCGGCCCGATCGCGTTCGCGCTAGTGGAGTTCGGCGTCGACGCCGATGCCGAACTCACTGTTCGTGTCGATGGCGAGGAGGTCCCCGCCGAACCGGTCGAACTGCCGTTCTACGAGGGCACCGACCGGTCGGCGCGACTGCCGACGTACTGAACCGCTCTTTTCCGTCGATCAGGGCGACAGCCACGCCTTCAGCTGCTCCCGCGAGAACAGCGAGGTCGGCCGATCCATGTGGACGCCGATCTCGCCCGAGAGCGTTCGGAGTCCGAACCGCTGAACTGGCTCCGGAAGCGAGTACGCCCGGCGTAGCAGGTGGCCCAGTCGGATCTCCCGGAATAGGTCCTCGCGCCACGCGCGCTCGTAGTCCGCGAGCGTCGGCGGCCAGTCGGGGTCGATCTGTTCGACCGCGTGGTCGGCGGCGGTCATGCCATAGAGGATGCCGCCGCCGGTGAACGGTTTGGTCTGGGCGGCGGCGTCGCCGAGCAAGAATCCCCGCCGCGACGTGACCGACTCGGGCGGACCGATCGGGATAGCGCCCGAACAGCGATTTTCGAGATCGACGCCGTAACCCGCCTGTAGCTCCTCGAACAGTTCTCGCACCCCGTCGCCCGGCGGCGCCGCCAGCCCGTACTCGACGCCGGCGTCGCCCCGCGGGATGCGCCACGCGAAAAACCGCGGCGCCGAGAGGTGGACATCGACGAAGTCCTGCCCGTCCGGTTCGGGATCGAATCCGAGGACGCCGTGGAGCAACTCGCCGGGCTCTTCCAAGCCGAGTTCGTCACGCACCCGCGAGCGCGGACCGTCGGCGCCAGCGACCATCTTTGCGTCGACTGTCTCGGTGCCCTCGGGTGATTTAACCGTCACCTCAACTCGATCATCGTGCTCGTCGACGCCGGTGACGGTGTGGCGCTCGCGCACGTCGGCACCTGCCTCGCGGGCCAGATCCGCGAGGTGGCGGTCGAGGCCGACGCGGTCGATCACGTTCGAGACGGTTTCGTCCTTGTAAAACGGGTACGAATCGTCGCCGTCGGGCCGATCACCGTTCGGGCCGCCGACGTGGAACCGAGCGCCGCGGATGCGGTTCTGAAACAGGTCCTCGCGGGCATCAGGCCCGGTAAACTCCCATATATCGGTGCTGACGTGGCCCGAACAGGCCAGCGGCTCGCCCACTCTACCTTTCTCGAAGGCGACAACGTCGTACCCTTCTTCGGCGGCTCGCCGGGCGAACCGCGCTCCCGGCGGCCCGCAGCCGACGACGACGAAATCGTGCATCTCCGATACGGTGTGTCAGGTCCCGCGAGTAAATACCTTCTCGGTTCCGTTCGGGACGCCGCCGTCGCGGCACACCTTTATGTCCGAAAACGAGGCGACGCCCGGCCATGCGCTGACCCCCGACGCGGAACGGTTCGCGGTCGCACGGCACTTCGTTCCGCGCGCTCGCCCCTGTGCCGTCTGTTCGCCATCTGTGCGTTCACTCGACCACCGCCAGCCCTCGGGCGGTCTGCTCGTCGAACCGATCGGGCCAGTCGATACTGACCCTGTTCCAGCTCTCGCCGGCGTCCTCGGTCCGGAACAGGCCGGTGTTCGAGAGCGCCCAGAGTTCGCTAGGTTCGTCGCCAGACGATAGCACGTACCGGTACGTTCCCTGTCCGGTCGGCAGTCCCGCACCAGCCTCGTACTCGTCGCCGATCCGGGACCACGCACCCTCTCCACGCCTCCGGTAGACGTAGGACTCACCGACGCGGTGGGCGCTGTTGGCCCCGCTGGCCGCCGAGACGAGCACGGTATCGGGGTCGCCCGGATCGGCCGCGACGCTCCAGACGTAGTGGTGCTCCAGCCCGTTCTGTGGATGGCCCCACGTCATCCCGCCGTCTGTCGATTCGGCGTAGCCGTCCCCGGCCGCCGAGTAGACTCGGCCCGGCGCTTCGGGATGGGTCGCCAGCCAGTGGTTGTCGCGCCGGGAGCCCTCGGGCCGGTCGGTCCACGTCTCGCCGCCGTCCTCGCTCACCAGCAGGGCACCCGCCTCGATACCGACGTAGACGCGCTCGGGATCGGTCGGATCTAGCTCGATCCACCGGACGTGGTGGGTCGCGGGACGCGGCGGGAACGACCACTCGTCGGCAGAGGGCAGATCGGTCAGAGCGGGCAGTTCGCCCCACGTTTTGCCCGCGTCGGGCGACCGAAACAGCCGGCTCGGTTCGGTGCCGACCCAGATCTCGCGGGGATCGTGCGGACTCACGCGCACGGCGGTGACGGCCTCGGGAAGCGAGCCGGCGCCGATACGCTCCCAGCTCTCGCCGTCGACCGTCCGATACAGCCCCGACTCGAACGTCCCGCAGAACGCCTGTGTGTCCGTTGCGGCGACGCACTCGACCCGCTTATCCGCGAGACCTTCGGTAGCCAGCCATTCGCCGCCGCTCTCGCGGACCGTCAGAACGCCGTTGCGCATAGCCGCGTACACTGTCATGCGTTCACGTTTGTCCTACACGCTTATGAGTGCTTGACACAGCGAGGGTCGCGGAAAACAAGTAGTCAGGAATCGCCGCGGTCGGGGTGGCGTCAGCCGGTGCGGCGATCAGGCGAGGCCGTCGTCGCCGTCGCTCGGCGGGGCGATCGGATCGGAATCGCCGTCAGCATCGGGCCCCGACGACGAGTCGCCGCGAACGCGTTTCCAGAGCGCTTTGGGTGGTTTGCCGAACTGCTTCGTCCAGCCGAGTTTCAGCAGGCCGATCTGGCTGAGCGTCCCGGCGACAAACACCGCGGCGAAGGGGACGCCGGGTTCGATCAGTACCGGTGAGGGGTCGAGAGAGGTGGCAGCCTCGCGGAACGCGTCGACCGTCCACGCACGCGTCGCCAGCGCTGCGCCCAACAGCGCGGTGAGGGCCGGGAGCACCTTCGTGAACAGGAGCCCGCAGATCGCCGCACCGACGACGCCGCCCAGCAGCGTCGGGCCGAGCGTGGCGACGCCGAGGCTCCCGCCGTCGAGCCCGACGACCATCGCCGCGACGTACGACCCGAGCATGAATCCGGGAATCGTCGCTACGGTCGTGATTAGCGAGAACGCTAGGAACACGCCCACAACGGCGCCGACGAGCGCGGCGACGGCCACGGTCGTCGGTTCGGGTGCGACCGCATTGGCGAGCAAGAACCCGCCCGCCCCGCCCGAAAGCAGCCCGACGGCCGCCAGCGTGTACTTGAACAGCGCTGCGCCCGCGAACGCCAGAACCAAGCCGACGGCGACGAGCGCGATGTCGATCGGAGTCATAGCCACTAGTTACCAGACGAGCCGCAAATACTTTTGGCTATCCGGAATGTATCCGGCACGTTCTGGCCGCTCGCGCACTGTGCGGCACGAATGCCGTAGTCGTGCGGTGCAATGCTGTGGTAGAGACGACGCGGCGCGGCGCTACCAGAGAACTGCCGAGAGACAGCCGGTCGAGTTAGTCGTCGTCCGCCGCCGGCGCTGCTTTCTCGCGGTCCGACCGCGGTCCCTGCATATCGACATCTGGGAGCAGGTCACGTAGGTAGCGACCGGTGTGGGAGTCGTCGGTTCGGGCAACGTGCTCTGGCGTCCCCGCGGCGACGATCTGCCCGCCTCGCTCGCCGCCTTCGGGGCCGAGATCGAGCACGTGATCGGCGTTCTTGATGAGATCGAGCTCGTGCTCGACGACGACGACGGTGTTGCCGTTGTCGGTCAGGCGCTGGAGCACGTCGATCAGCTTGCGCTCGTCGGCCGAGTGCAGCCCGGTCGTGGGCTCGTCGAGCAGGTACAGCGTGTCGCCGGTCTGCTTTTTGCCTAACTCCTCGGCGAGCTTGATGCGCTGGGCCTCGCCGCCGGAAAGCGTCGTCGAGGGCTGGCCGAGCTTCATGTAATCGAGCCCAACGTCTTTGAGCAGTTTGAGCCGGCGCTCGATCCGGGAATCGTGTTCGAAAAAGTCGTAGGCCTCTTCGACGCTCATCTCCAGCACGTCGGCGATCGTCTTACCCTTGTACTCCACGTCGAGCGTCTCGTCGTTGTATCGGGCGCCGTCACACTCCTCGCAGGGGACGTGCACGTCGGACAGGAAGTTCATCTCGATCTTCACTGTTCCCTGCCCGCCACACTCCTCACAGCGGCCGCCCTTGACGTTGAACGAGAACCGCCCTTTCTCGTAGCCCCGCTGTTTGGAGAGTTCAGTTTGGGCGAACAGCTCCCGGATGTAGTCGAACACGCCGGTGTAGGTCGCGGGGTTCGACCGCGGCGTCCGGCCGATCGGGCTCTGGTCGATCAGGCGCACCGTCTCGATCTGGTCGAGTCCTTCTATCGCGTCGTGATCGCCGGGCCTGACGCTCGTGTTGTCGTTCATCTCGCGGGCCAAGCCCTTGTACAGCACGTCGTGCATCAGTGTGGACTTGCCCGAGCCCGAGACGCCGGTGATCGCGGTGAAACTTCCTATTGGCAGGTCGACGCTGAGGTCGTCGAGGTTGTGCTGACGCGCGCCTTCGATGGTGATGTGTCCGTCCGCGTCGCGGCGCTCCTCCGGAACCGGGATCTGCTTGCGGCCGGCGAGGTAATCGCCGGTGATCGACTCGTCGGCGGCCATGATCTCCTCGGTGTCGCCCTGTGCGACGATCTCGCCGCCGCGCTTGCCCGGACCGGGGCCGAGGTCGATCACCGAGTCGGCCCGGTGCATCGTCTCCTCGTCGTGCTCGACGACGAGCAGCGTGTTCCCGAGGTCGCGGAGTTCTTCGAGCGTGTTGAGCAGGCGGTCGTTGTCGCGCTGGTGGAGGCCGATTGAAGGTTCGTCGAGGACGTACAGCACGCCCACGAGACCCGACCCGATCTGCGTGGCGAGTCGGATGCGCTGGCTCTCCCCGCCGGAAAGCGTCGAGGCTTCGCGGTCGAGCGTGAGATACTCCAACCCGACCTCGCACATGAACCCGAGGCGTGCCCGGATCTCCTTGAGGATCTCCTCGGCGATCTTCCGGTCTCGGGCGCTCATCCCGTCTTCGACGCCCTCGAAGTGTTCGAGCGCGTCGCCGATGCTCATCCGGTTGACCTCGCTGATCGCGGTATCCGCGACGAGCACCGCCCGCGAGGCGTCCTTGAGGCGCGTGCCGTCACACGTCGGGCAGGTGGTGATCGACATGTAGTCCTCGATGTGCTCGCGCGTGCTGTCGCTGTCCGTCTCGACGTGTCGGCGCTCGAGGTTCGGGATGACGCCCTCGAAGCGCTTTTGCTTGCGCCGGGTGCCGTTTCTCGTCTGGCGCTCGAACAGCACCTGCTCGCGCGTGCCGTAGAGGAACTGCTCGCGGACATCTTCGGACAACTCCTCGAACGGCGTCGACAGCGACACGTCGAAGTGGTCCGCGACGGCGTCGAGCCGGGTCTGGTAGTACGACCGCTGGTAGCTCCACGGCTCGAAGACGTGCTTGAGCGGCTTCGATGGGTCTTCGATGACCAGCTCCTCGCTGACTTCCTTGGTGTGGCCGATCCCGTCGCACTCCGGGCAGGCGCCGTGTGGCGAATTGAACGAGAACGAGCGCGTCTCGATCTCGGGCAGGTCGATGCCACACTCCGTGCAGGCCAGATCCTCGGAGAACTCGACGACGAGTCGCTCGTCGGCCGAGTCGTCTTTCTCGCCGCCGACGCCGAGGTCGCCGGTCGAGCGCGCCGTGGCACCGACATCGACATCTTCGGGCGGGTTCGGCAGGATCACCTTCAGGACGCCCTCGGCCTCTTCCAGCGCGGTCTCGACGGAGTCGGCGATCCGCGAGCGCGCCTCTGTGGAGATCTTCACCCGGTCGACGATCACGTCGATCGTGTGGTCGTAGTTCTCGTCCAACTCGGGGCGCTCCATCGTCAGGTCGTGCTCCTCGCCGTCGACCTCGACGCGCGAGTACCCTTCCGAGACCAACTCGTCGAACAGGTCCTCGAACGCCCCCTTTTGGTCGCGGACGACCGGCGCGGCGAGCTTGGCTTTCGTGCCCTCCGGAAGGTCGAGCAGTCGCGTCACCATGTTCTGGGCGCTCTGCTCGCCGACCTCCCGGCCGCACTCGGGGCAGTGTGGCGTCCCGACGCGGGCGTACAGCAGGCGCAGGTAGTCGTGCAGTTCGGTGACAGTCCCGACCGTCGAGCGGGGGTTGTTCGCTGCGTTCTTCTGGTCGATCGAGATCGCCGGGCTGAGCCCCTCGACGGTCTCGACTTTCGGCTTGTCCATCTGGCCCAAGAAGTTCCTGGCGTACGCCGACAGACTCTCGATGTACCGGCGCTGGCCCTCGGCGTAGACGGTCTCGAACGCGAGCGAGGACTTCCCCGAGCCGGACAGTCCCGTCACCACGTTGAACTGCTCGCGGGGGATCTCCACGTCGAGGTCCTGTAGGTTGTTCTCCTCGGCGCCACGGACCTCGATGTACTCCTTGCTCATCTACACACAGGAAGCGCCGCGACGAATGAAGTGTTGTCGGTTGCGGCCGAACCGCCGACGGTTCCGCTCCTCGACGCCGTTGCCGAGTGTACTCGGGAAATATTTCGACGAACCACGACTGCGAAAATTCAAGTGCCTTGCCCGAAGTAAGACCAGGCATGGCAACTGCAGACGATGGGTCGATCGCTGGGATCGACCTCACAGACAGCGAGTATCAGGTCGTTCAGTCGCTGATCCGGAACAAGTACAAGGCCACCGACGCGGCCGGCAACGTGGTCCTCAGAGGGAAACAGAAGATGTTCAAGATGAAAGAGGAGTTCCCCTTCACCGACGGCGAGGGCAATGACGTCTTCACGGTGAAAGCCGGCGGTATCATCGACGTTGCCGGCAACTACGTGCTCACCGACGCCCAGACCGGCGAGGACGTTGCGATCCTCGACAACGACTACTCGATCTTCCAAGACACGTGGAAGATCCGAGACGCCGAGACCGAGGCCAAGATCGCCGAGATCAACTCGCGGGGTGCGATGATCACCGCCGCGCGGAACCTCGTCCCGTTCGGCGAGTGGATCCCCCACAAGTACGAGATCACCGACCAGAGCGGGGACCACGTCGGCAACATCTCCGGACAGATGTCGCTGAAAGACACCTACGACATCACCATCGACGACGCCAGCGACGTGCCCAAAGAGACTGTCGTCGCCGCCGCGATGGTCATCGACGCGATTCAGGGTAACTAACGACGCCGCTATCGACGCGCTCGAAGCTATCCTCGCCGCGGCGTCGTGACGCCGATCACCGTTGCGCGCTCGACGACGCCGTCGCTACGGCATCGAAATTCGGCAGAGAGGAGTAAGCCCCCTTCTGTTCTTCCCGGCATTCGGCTAAGCGTCGGCGCCCGCGTCCAGGCTACCTTGCGGCGTTTACACGCCGGGACGCCGACTTGCACCGGCGAGGATTCGCCGTTCCATCGGTCCTCGACCCTCACTCCTAGGTGGGTTAGCTCCCCGTCGCTTGTTCGCGGTCGCTTTTTTCGCTCGGGGTTCGCACACCGCATCGGTCGGGCCGAGACGTGTCGTTTCTGTTCCAGTGCCGACGGTCTCCCGCCCCGGGCTTGCGCCCGGTCGTCTGCCCGGACGGTGGGGGGACTTTCCTCACGCGCCCGCGAGGGCTCGCGGAGGCCGGGCTCTCTCTACCGAGTTCTCGTAGACGCCTCTGTCGTTTAAGGGTGTCGCGGAACCGGCGTCGACGCCGGCCGATCTGCCGAGTGCCAAAAGATAGTCCCGCCAGTCGGGGACGGCCTCAGTAGGTTTCGAGGTAGTTGTCGAGCTCCCAGTCGGAGACTTCGGCCTTGTACTCGTCGTACTCGGCGGTCTTGGCCTGAATGAACTTCTCGGCGACGTGCTCGCCGAGGGCGTCTTGGATGACCTCGTCATCTTCGAGCGCGTCGACGGCGGCGCCGAGGTTCGGCGGCAGCGTGT